>CAZRQE010000020.1:0-13232 GCA_964602175.1 uncultured Gemmatimonadaceae bacterium
GGCGACGCCGCGATCGCGATGCGCGTGCTCTGGATCGCCAACGGCCTGAACATCGTCCTCGACCCCCTCCTCATCTTCGGTCTCGGCCCCTTCCCCGAGCTGGGCGTACAGGGGGCGGCCATCGCGACCACCATAGGGCGCGGCACGGCGGTCCTGGTGCAGATCTACACCCTGCTCCGCCTGGGCGGAAAGCTCCGGATCCGCCTCCCCCACCTGCGGATTCAGCCACGGGTCATGGCGCGGCTGGTGCGGCTCTCGGCGACCGGCATGCTGCAGACGTTCATCGCGACCGCAAGCTGGATCGGGCTGACAAGGGTCACGGCCATGTCCGGAGCCGAGGCGCTGGCCGGCTACGTGATCTCGATACGGATCATCCTCTTCGCGATCCTGCCGGCGTGGGGACTGTCCAACGCGGCGTCCACGATGGTCGGGCAGGGTCTGGGCGCCGGCGATCCGGTCCGGGCCGAGCGCGCGGCGTGGATCGCGTGCAAGATGAACCTCGTGTTCCTCGGGGCGCTCAGCGTGTTCTTCATCGCCTTCGCCCCCGCGATCGTCAGTCTCTTCGGGGGGACCAGCGGCGCATCGGAAGTCGCGGTCACGGGACTGCGCATCGTGTCGATCGGCTTCGTGTTCTACGCCTACGGCATGGTGTTGACGGCCGCGTTCAACGGCGCGGGTGCGGTGTGGACACCCACCATCCTCAACTTCTTCTGCTTCTGGCTCTGGGAGATTCCACTCGCGTGGGTTCTCTCCGTCTCGGGCGGGCTCGGCCCCACCGGGGTGTTCATCGCCATGACCGTGTCGTTCTCGACCCTGGCGGTCGTCGCCGCGCTGCTCTTCAGGCGGGGAAGGTGGAAGGAGGCGACGGTATGACGTTGACAGAGGGCAGTGGATAGAGATATCTATTGTATATCCCTACGGAAAGGAACGACATGATGGGTGCGCGATCACATGTGGCCAAATGGGGTAGCAGCCTGGCTGTCCGGATCCCGAAGCCGGTGGCGGAACAGTGGGGGGTTCGCGAGGGGTCCAGCATTGAGATGGTCCCGCGCGGTGATCAACTCGTAATGCGGAAGAGGGCTTATCGTTTGGCCGATCTGGTGGCCCAGATCACGCCGGATAACCGTCACGCTGAGGTGGATACCGGGCCTCCTCAGGGGAATGAGGAGTGGTAACTGGTCCACTGGCACCCGATGCCGGTGATATCGTATGGCTTTCGTTCAGCCCGCAGGCAGGACACGAGCAGGCCGGAAACCGACCCGCGCTGGTCCTCAGCTCCCGTGACTACAACCGAAGAAGCGGCCTGGCGGTCTTCTGTCCGATAACCTCGAACCGGAAGGGATACCCTTTTGAGGTCGTCTTGCCACCTGCCGCGGACGTTGCGGGCGTGGTATTGGCCGACCAGGTGAAGAGTCTGGACTGGCGTGCCAGAAGAGCTCGTTTCATGTGCAAGGCTCCACCGACCGTGGTCGGCGAAGTGCAGGATAAGCTGTCCCTCCTGATCGGTCGAGACTGACCAATGAACACACCGCCACCGAGGCTGATCATCGCCGCGGGGGCGGCGCTCTCGGCCTGCGCGCCGATGACCCCCGGACCGGAGTCACCGGGTGTCCCGGCCCCGGCGTGCTACGACCGCGCCACCCAGCCCCAGACCGCCATCGTCGACAGCCACCTGCACTTTCGCGCCTTCGGCGGCCCGTCCGTGCCCTTCGACGAAGTCATGGGATACCTGCGCGAGACCGGGGTCCGCTACGTCAACATCTACGGGATCGGGCAGATGCTCCCGATCGGCTCGCCGTGCACGTACTACCTGGACTGTCCCGGCACCGCGGTCGTCCCGACGCTGAAGAACGACTTCGCCAACGCCGAGAGCCTGCTCGCCAACCCGCCGGAAGGGATCCACGCGACCCTCGCCATGACCTTCCCCGACCTGTCCCGGCCCGAGTCGGTGGTCGCCGGGATCGAACTCCTCGACAGGGAGTTCCCGGGGATGTTCCGCTGGATGGGCGAGGTCAACCTCGTGAAGCAGGCGCTCTTCGGGAACGCGCACGAACCGGTGCCACTCGCCGCGATCCGCGAATGGGCGCCCTTCATGAGCCTCCTTCGCGAACGCGGCATCCCGATCGCCATTCACTCGGATCTGGGCCGCGACGAGGACCCCACCCTGTACCTCCCCCTCATGCAGGAAGTCCTCGACCTCTATCCCGACAACCGCGTCGTCTGGATGCACATGGGGCTGTCTCTGGAACTGACCACGCTGCCCGCGGCCGAGCACATACTGCTCGTGAGTTCGCTGCTGGACCGGCATCCCAACCTCATGCTGGACATCACGTGGCGAATCATCGACGACAACTATTTCTCGCGGGCCGACTACCAGCCCCTGTACGTCGCGTTCCTGAACGAGTACTCGGACCGGATTCTGCCGGGGACGGACTTTCTGGCGTCGTCGAACAAGGACTTCGAGGTGTACGGGACCGAGTTGGAGGTCACAAGCCGGATCCTGCAGTTCGTCGACGACGAGGCATTCCGCAACATCGCGCTGGGGCAGAACTATTTCCGGCTGCTGGGGCTGGATGAAGAGGCGCCGGCGGTGTGCGGGGCCGCGGCGGGTTAGTCCGGTCTGGCCGGTCAGCGCTCGAGGGTGATCAGAATCGCCCCGTTCATGTAGCCGGTGCCGAAGCGCGTGGACGCGTCGGGACCGTTGAGGAATCGCATCTCCCGGATGTCAACCGCGCTTATCTCTTCCAGCTGATCGAAGCTCGACAGGGGCACGCCGTTCAGGTGGACCGTCGGGTTTCCCCGGCTCAGCCATGCAGGCCGAAGACGGCGAATGGCATCGAAGGCGGTGTAGTCGGACAACTCCTGGAGTTCCCAGTTTCCGATCAGGTCGGGATTCTGCCCGGAGCCTGAAACCGCCCTGCCGGGATAGCAGGCACCGAGGAACAGGACGAGGGCGAGGGCGATCATGCCAGGGCGGTGAAACCGCATCGTGTGTCTCCTGTTCTGGGGCCCGGGGGGGCGGCCATTCCGGACGGCCGCCCCCCGGGTCCCACGGGTTTGGCTTACCCCACGCCGGGGCAGTTGAAGTCGGCGTTCGCGTCGCATTCGATGTCCGCGATGGGCATGCAGTACACCACCCTGGCGGCCCCGTTCTCGGCCTCCACCCGGGGGTTGACCGAGTGGCTCTCGGCGATGTACGGGTGCTGCCAACGCCTCATGTCCGCAAAGCGGCGGCCCTCCAGGTGCATCAGCACGTAGCGCTCCTGGTCCAGGATCGACCAGGCGTCGTCCTGGGCGTTGGGGTACTCCAGCGCCCCCGCGCTGGTGGGCGTCTCGATCGGATCCATGCCGTACACCGCCCGCCCCCGGTTCACCAGGGTCGTGAACTGCGCCAGGTTGCCGTCCAGCAGCGCCTTCTCGGCGCGGATGAGGAGCATTTCGGTGCCCCGCACCATGGGGAAGTCGGCATCCTCGCCGGTCTCGCCGCCCGGCCGCGTCAGCAACCCCTCGGTCTCGGACTTCAGGGACGAGTAGAGCGGCATCCTGTTGCTCTCGGCCCGGAACTCGCCGCCGTACCCTGTGGTGCGGTCGCACAGTCCGGTGTCGCGGATATCCCTGGAGGACCCGTGGCTCGTGCGCAACGTGTCCGACCGCCATTCTCCGCACTTGATCCAGGGCGCGCGGGGGTCGTCGGGGAACACCCGGTGCAACGGCGTATTCCAGAGCGTGAAGTCGTCGTTCTGGAAGGAAACGTCGAACCAGCCGTTGTCCTCCACCTCCGGATCGGCGTGGCTGTACAGGATGAAGTCGTCGGGCACCTGGGCGGCATGCGACACTGCCAGATCCCAGTCGCCCATCAGCATCGCCGCCTGCGCGATGCCGCCGTGGGCCGCGAACATGAGCTTCACGGGGTCGAAGATGCGCTCGTCGCCATCGGGTGTCGGAGCCCCGGCCGCGACGGCGGCCTCGGCTACGGCGAGCGCGTTCTGCATGGCGTTCAGCGACCGCCTCATGATCGAGTCCGTGTCGACCGACCGGGAGGGGTCGTACTGGTCGTTGGGGCCGATGAGCGCCCCCGCGCCCGGGCCGTAGTTGAAGACGGACTCGCAGAACAGCTCGCCCATCATGCGCTCGGCCCACCCGGAGATGATCCAGGAACGCGCGGTGAGGGGATGGTTGGCGATCCCCTCTTCGGCGAAGACCCGGGTAGTGACGTCCACACCGTAGTACCCGGCCCAGGCAGCCTCGTGGAGCTGGTTCCACGGGAAGTCCCCGGGGCGGTCCACGTAGTTGCGATACTCCAGGACCTCTTCGCCACTGGAGTTGGTTCCGTCGTTGTTGAAGTCGTCGGTGGCGGAACCGACGTACCACCAGACGCCGCTGAAGTCGCGCATGTTGTCGTGGAGCTCGGAGTTGATGCCCCGAACGAAGGCGACCATCAGGTTCGGATCCTCGATATCGTCCTCGATGATCACGCCCTGGAGCTCGGTGTCGACGCATCCGGCCGTCGCAAGCCCCGCGGTGATGCCCAGCAGTCCGAGGATCGATTTCACTCTTGTTTCTGTCGTTTTCATGATCGTTCTCCTCGGACTGGTCAGAAGTTCACCCGCAGGTTCATCGAGAGCTGCCTGGCCGGGGGCAGGATGTAGCCGTTGCCCCGGGCCGTCTGCTGTGCGGGACGTAGCAGACCGTCGGGATACAGACCCGAGAATCTCGTCCACGTGAACAGGTTGGTGGCGCGGAGCTGAATCGTGGCCCCCGTCAAGCCACCCGGCAGCCACTCCCGGGGCATGCGGTAGGACAGGCTCACGGCCTGGAGCCGGAGGTAGTCGGCCGGCTCCATCCAGTCTTCGTTGTCGGACTCGTTCTCCCAACAGCGTCCGATCTCCTTCGCCGTGTACATGGAGTACAGGCTCGGGTCCTCGGCCGCCACACCGGCGTTGACCGCGTCGTTGATGGGCCAGCACTCCGGCCACAGGCCGTCGGCCGCCAGCTCCTGGGCCATGTCGTCGTAGAGCCAGTGCCCGACCTGCGCGACGCCGAACGCATCGAGAATGAAGTCGTCGAAGAGGGTGGCCCTGAAGCCCACGGATGCTTCGTGAGGCGGGCGGCTGGGCGCGTAGAAAAACGTGTCGGGATGGTTCGCGATCTCGACGCCGTCCAGGATGCAGTCATCGTCGTCCGTGTAGATGGGGAGCGCGCCCATTTCGTCGGGGTTGCACATCTGCTTGCCTGTCAGCGCCGGAATCGGCCGGTCCTTCCGGTAGCTGTTCAGGTAGTTGAACGAGAACTGCTCGAACTGCGGATCTCCCAGTTCGACCATCCTGGTGTGGTTGTACTGGTAGTTCGCGTTGACGCTCACGCGGCTGCTGAAGCCCTCGAAGACCAGGAAGTCCAATCCGACCTCGATGCCCCTGCTGTCCCAGATGCCGACGTTCTGTGGAATGGACTCGGCGATGCCGCTGGAGGGTGCCGGGGCCACGTTGATCAGCCCGTCCAAGGTCCTCCGATAGTAGGCGGTCCCGTTGAGGGCCAGGATTCCGTCGAAGAGCGACGCGTCGAAACCGCCCTCGAACTCCTTGGCGCGCTCGGGACCTATCCTGAGGTTGGCCAGGTTGTTGATGATGAAGCCCAGGTTGTTCTCGTCGGCCAGGGAGGACGCCTCGAAGATGGTTACCGAGGCATCGGCGGGCGGCGCCTCGCCCGACTCGCCGTACGCCCCCCGCAGGCGGAAGGTCTCCCACCAGGACGGCCAGAACTCGTGGTCGGAGAGGGTATACGTGGCCTGCGCCTTCGGGTACATCGTGAACCGCACGTCCCTGGTGTATTCCCGCCCGAAGGAGCTGTGCGTGTCGGCCCGGAGGCCCACGTTGACGAAGAGACGGTTCCTCCACCCGATCTGCTCCTGCAGGAAGAAGCCGCCGCCCTCGGTGGCGTCCCTGTCCTCGTTGTAGTTCGTGACCTCCTCGGCGTTCTCCAGAACCTTCGCTCCGGGGCCGATAAAGCCCTCCACATCGGTCCGGTTGCCCAGGTGCTCGAACTGGTTGTACTGGGCGCCGGCAGAGGTGGTGGAAGTGAAGTTCCCGGGGAGTTCGAACAGGTAGGTGCCCGCGTAGTCGAGCGTGATCACCCGGCGGTTCTCGATGTCCACGGTCCGCGTCCCGAGGGGGTTGTTCCAGAAGAGCCAGGGCCGCTGGGTGATGAAGTGGGAATTCGAGTAGTCCAGGCCGAAGGTCAGCCGGTGCCGCATGTTGTCCAGGGGCGTCCAGTCGATGTTGGCACTGGAGTTGAAGTGGTTGATGGTCTGGTCCTGCGTCAGGTCCAGCACCGCCGAGTCGTCGTTGTCCGGTGTTTCCCCCTCATCGCCGCGCGCGACGTTGTACAGCAGCCCTTCGGAATTGTCACCATTGGGGATCCAGGCGATGTCCCGGCGCGTGTAGAAGTTGTTGAGGTTGATCTGGAAGTTCTCGAATCCGCTGAAGGTGAAGTTCGCCCGGACGTTCACGTCCTCCGACGCGTTCGGGTCGATCACGCCCTCGGTGACGCCGTAGCCCGCGGACGCGAAATAGGTGACCTCTTCGCTCCCGCCCCTGACCGACAGCGAGTAGTCCTGGACGTGGGCGTCACGGAGCCAGCTGCCGCTGGCCGGGCAGCCGGGGTCCGGGATCAGGCTTCCCGACTCGTCGCGGTTGAAGTGGTAGCCCTCTTCGAGCGAGTGAGTGAACTGGCGCGTGCAGTCGTTCACGCGGAGCCCGGTTGGGTCGAGGCTCGGCCCGACGTGGCCGACGCGCTGCAGGCCCTGCTGCATGTTCATGGTCCACCGCGGCGCGCCGGGCGAGCCCTTCTTGGTGAAGATCTGGATCACTCCGGCGCTGGCGTCGGTGCCGTACAGGCTGGACGCCGCCGGTCCCTTGATGATCTCGATCCTCTCGATATCCTCCTCGCGAATGCTGCCGAGGAAGGTTGCGTGCTCCTGGGCCTCGCCGGTCGCGTCCTCGAGGGTGCCGGTGGGCATGCGCACGCCGTCAACGTAGATGAGCGGGCGATTGCGCCCGTTCACGGAGTTGGTGCCCCGGAGCAGGATGTCGGATCCCGCGCCGGCCGTCCCGGACGCTCCCGTGATGCTCACGCCCAGGGCGCGGCCGCGCAGCGCGTCCTCCAGGTTGATCGCCCCGGAGTAGAGGAGTTCGTCCGAAGTGACCAGGGAGATGCTGTTGCCGACCTCGCGCTTCTGGGCCGCGATGGCCGTTCCCGTCACCACCACGCCCTCCAGCTCAACCGCCAGAGGATACATGGAGATGTCCACGAGCGACGACTCGCCGGAGCCGAGCGACACCGTGCGGCGCTCCTCCCTGAAACCGATGAGTTGCGCCACGACCTCGCGCTCTCCTGCCGGCGCGTTCAGGATGAGGAAGCGGCCCTGGTTGTTGGTAAGGGTCCCGAGCCCGGTACCCTCAAGTGAAATCTGGACGTTGGACAGGGGTTCCCCCGTCTCTCCGTTGGTGAGGACGCCGCTGATCGTGCCCGTTTGTGCCGACAGCGGACCCGCGAGGACGGCAGCGGCCAGCGCCGCCGCCCCCGACAGGACGTTTGCTGGATTGCAGCGCCTTCCCGGCGCCGGCCTCGGTCGCATTGCGAATGAATGAACACACATCATTCCTCCTTTGTGGATGGACCCTGGTGGATGGACGCGTCTTGGGTCGCCGCTGCGGAGGGAGCGGGGTGGAGACCGGGTGATCGACCCGGGCAGAGGACGGCGAGGTGCGACGCGAACGTCTGCGAACAGGAGCGCGCTCGGCAGTGGAGCATCGCCCGACTCGTCTCGAGATGAACCGGAGCCGGACAGCCTTCCATCGGCCCGCCACGGCGTCCCCATCAGACCCTTCCCCATGCCCTGACCCTCTCCCCCCGCTCCGCCGCTCAGCTCATCTCCGTGGTGGGACTACGGTCCATCCTGCGGCAGGGTTACAACCGCTGCGAGATTCGGCTACCCGTCTCCCCTCAGCATCCGGTCGAAAAACGCCTCGGCGCGGCTGTACATGTCGATCCGGGCCGCCGGGCGCAGTCCGTGGGTCTCGCCGGGATAGCTCCGGCTCTCGAAGACCTTGCCGTGGCGCTCCAGTTCGGCCACGGCGATCTCGAACTGGCGGTACGGGGCGCGCACGTCGAGCTCGCCGTGCATGATGAGCAGCGGCGTGTCGATGTTCCCGATGCGCGCCAGCGTGTTGCTCACGGCGTAGATCTCGGGCCGCTCCTCGGGCGACCCCGAGTGTCCGGTCCTGATGAAGATCCGACCGATACGATCCGCGTTCGTGTAGGCGTCGCCGAAGTCGTAGATCCCGGCCATCGGAACCGCCGCGTCGAAAACGCCCGGCACCCGCGTGATCGCGGCCATGCTCGTGATGCCGCCGTAGCTGTAGCCGTAGATCCCGACCTTGCCGTCCGTGTAGTCCCGCGTGCGCAGGAACTCGCCGGCGGCCGCAGCGTCGCGCGCCTGTCCGTTGGCCCAATCGTTTATGCCCAGATCCTGGAATTCACGGCCGAAGCCGGAGCCGCCCCGGTAGTTCACCGCCAGCACCACGTAGCCCTTCGACGCCAGGTACTGCTCGAAGAGGTTCTCGCCGTGCAGATACGAGTTGGTGCCCCCGCCGTGCACCTGCACCAGGGCGGGATGGCGGTCGCCCGGCGTGTGATCGGGCGGCATGTACAGGAAGCCCTGGATGTAGAGGCCGTCGTAGCTGCGGAACGAGATCTCGACCGGGTCGACCACGGTGTTCCAGACGGCGGCGAAGTTGGTAAGGCGTTGGAGTGTGCCTCCGGCGGAGGGGATGAGGTCGACGTCGGACCCGCGGGTCGGCGTAGCGCGCGTGAAAGCGAAGGTCTCCGCCCCGGCCGAGGATGAAATGGACCCGAGCGACCCACCCATGTTGGTCACGCGCGTGGCCACCCCGCCCCGGACGGGGACCGACCACAGGTCGAAGTCGCCGCGCTCATGGTACGGGAAGAGGATGCGCTCACCGTCGCCGGACCAGAAGATGCGCATGCGGTGCAGCCAGTCGGTTGCGTGGATCTGCATGTCGACCGTGCGCTCGGTGCCCGCCGCCGGGTCGAGGACGAAGATGTCGGCGAGGTCCTCGTACCAGTAGCCGTCCTTGTGGGTGCCCAGCAACGCGATCTCCGTGCCGTCCGGCGACCACACGGGCTCGGTCGAGGCCATCAGTATGCGGGAGACCTGGCGCGTGTCCATGGTCTCGATGTCCACGACCCAGATGTCGTCGTGCCAGTAGTCGGCGGCGTTCGACACGTAGGCGATCCGGCGGCTGTCGGGCGCCCAGGCGGGCGACCAGCGGAAGTCGTCCGGGGCGAAGGCGTCGAAGGTGACCTGGCGCGGCTCGCCAGACCCGTCGGCGGGGACCACCCAGATGTCCTGGTAGCCGGAGCGGCCCGAGTAGAAGGCGACCAGGTTTCCGTCGGGGGAGACGCGGGGCGCGCGCTCGTTGTCGTCGTCGTTGGTGAGCCGGGCTGGTTCGCTGCTGCCCACGGCGATGGTCCAGAGGTCGGCGCCGCGCCGGAAAACGATCCGGTCGCTCGCCGGGAACCAGGACGGCGAGCCGCCCTCGGTCCAGAAGGTGCCGGTTGTGGGGGCCGGTGCGTCCGTCGGCACCAGATGGATCCCCGATCCTGCGGGGCCCGTGGCCGATACCGCGACGTACCGCCCGTCGGGGCTGATTTCGCTGGCGCCGGCGCGGCCGCGGGGGCCGTAGATGTTCTCGAGGGTGAGGTCGAGGGGCAGGCTTGAGTCAACAGGACGCTCAGGCTGCCCCGGCGCGCAGCCGAACAGGATGAGGCAGGCCGGCAGGATGCTTGTTCGTCTGATCACTGGTCGCTCACTTCGTCCTTGTGGGCGTCGCCCTGTCTGTCACCGACTCTCTCACGGATCGATCGAGCTCTCGGCTACCCCACGACCTTCCCGGGATTCATGATCCCCTGAGGGTCGAGCGCCGCCTTCACCGCGCGCATCGCCGCCACCCCTGACGCCCCGAATTCGGACTCGAGGAAGCCGATCTTTCCCAGCCCGATTCCGTGTTCGCCGGTGCAGGTGCCCTCCATGGCGATCGCCCGCCGCACGATGCGCTCGTTGATCGCTTCGGCCTCGGCCAGCTCGGCCTCGGAGTCCGGATCGATGATGAAGACCGCGTGGAAGTTGCCGTCGCCGACGTGACCCACAACGCCCCACGGCATCGAAGCCGTCTTCAGGTCCTCCTCGCTCTCGGCAATGCAGCGGGCCAGACGTGAGACGGGCACGCAGACATCGGTCGTCAGGCCGTGACAGCCGGGCCGCAACCCCAGCAGCGCGGGGTAGGCGTCGTGGCGGGCCTTCCACAGGCGGGCCCGTTCGCTCTGTTGGCGGGCGTATTCGAAGGCATTTCCGCCCAGCTCACGACTGATCTCCTGCATCATGGCGCCCTGGGCCTCGACATCCGCCTCCGAGCCGTGGAACTCGAAGAAGACGGTGGGTGCCTCGGGATAGTCGAATCCCGAGTAGAGATTGACCGCGTGCATCGCCGTCGCGTCGAGCAGTTCCGCGCGTGCGAGCGGGACACCCATATGTATGGCTTCGACAACCGTACGTACGGCTTCATCCAGTCCCGGGAAGGAACACACGGCGGCAGCCATCGCTTCAGGAACCGGATGCAGGCGCAGCGTGAGCTCGGTGATCACCGCCAGCGTCCCCTCGGAGCCCACCAGCAGGTTGGTGAGATCGTACCCGGCCGACGACTTCCGCGCCCGACCCCCGGTCCGCACCACCTCGCCGCTCGCAAGCACGGCCGTGAGCGAGACCACGTTTTCGCGCATGGTGCCGTACCGCACGGTGGTCGTCCCCGACGCGCCCGTGGCCGCCATGCCGCCCAGCGTCGCGTCGGCACCCGGATCGACCGGGAAGAAGAGCCCCGTGCCGCGCAGTTCCCGGTCCAGCTGCAGCCGCGTCACGCCGGCCTCGACCGTCGCGTCCAGGTCGTCCGGCCGGACCGCCAGCACCCGGTTCATGCCGCTCATGTCGATCGAGATCCCGCCGCGCACGGCCTGCACGTGTCCCTCGATCGAGGTGCCGGCGCCGAAGGGGATCACCGGTGTGCCATGCCGCGCGCAGACTCGCACCGTGAACGCGACCTCGTCGGTCGACTCCGCGAAAACCACGCCGTCGGGCGGGATGGTGGGGTGGTGCGAGTCGTCCTTGCCGTGATGCTCACGGACGGCGGCGGCTGTGGAATAGCGGTCGCCGAAGCGGCCGCGCAGTTCGTCGTGGAGAGAAGCGATGACGGTGCGGCGGCCGGGCACCGAGGGGCTCTCCTTCACGGCGGGCTTCGCCATTGGATGGCCGACGTCTACCGGGACCGGCCCGGCGACTCGTCGTTGACGCGGAACAGCCGCGGCGCGCCCAGAAGCGGGTCGGGCATCTCGATCAGCGTTCCCGGGAACAGGGTATCGGGAGAAGGCGTCTCCAGCACCTGGAATATGCGTTCTCTGCACTGCTTCACTCGGCGAAAGCCCGTATAGGACGAGAAGCCGAGCGCACCGCTGCCGACCGCGGCGAATCTCACTTTGTCCCCGTCGGAACTGGTGAGGGCCGTGACGAGAAAGGCTCCGGCGCCGACGGCGTCCAGGAAGGGAAGCGCCCTCTCGATGGTGCACGATTCAGGGGGTACCGGCTCGTTGGCGGGGATGAAGTCCGGCGGTCCGTCCACAAAGGCCAGCGAGCAGCCCGATGTGAACGTCAGGGCCGCGCCCAGCAGAACTCTGGTCAACATTGGGCCTCCCGACTGAGGGAATACATGTGGCTCCAGGATGATCCTGGCTCAGGGTGATCCCCAAGCCGCCCTAACATGGGGTGAACCCGGTTGGATTTGCTATTACGGTTTTTATTCGGTATCTTGTCCATCCCATGCTCACAATGCCGAAGACGAAGCGCGCCGAGGGGACGCCGGGCCGGCGGCGGGATGCCGCCGAAGCGCTCCGCCGGACGATCCGCGGAATCGAGGAGGCCGGATCGCCCGAGCAGCCGCGTTTGCCGTTGGGCGTCCCCGAGATCGATCGCGCCCTCCCGGGCGGTGGGCTGCGCCTGGGCTGTATCCACGAGGTGGCCGGGGATGAATCCGCCACCGGGTTCTGCGCGGCCTTGCTGGCGCGTGTATGGGGCAGCCGGCGCGGCGCGCTCCTGTGGCTCGCCCAGGGTGATGACCTGTATGCGCCCGGGCTGGTCCGCTACGGGATCGGCGCGGGACAGCTGCTGGTCGTGTCGGGGCTGCGCCGCCAGGACGACATGCTGTGGGCCATGGAGGAAGCGCTTCGCTGCCGGGCCGTTCGGGGGGTGGTGGCCGAGACCGGGAGGACCGGCCTGGCAGCGGGGCGCCGCCTGATGCTGGCCGCCGAGGGAACGGGAGTGCTGGGACTGATACTGTCGCGCGGGAACGGGGCTGCCCTACCGCATCGTCGCGGGCATGGCGACGAGCGGTGGCGGGGTGGGGCGGGGGTGCGGGCCGCCGTCAGCCGCTGGCGGGTCACGGCCGCCCCGGACGGGACGAAGTGGCGCATCGCACTTCTGCACTGCCGCGGCGGAAAGCCGGCGGAGTGGACCCTCAGTCCTGGCAGTCCGGACTGCTAGTCCTCCTCCATGAGCTGCAGCAGCCGGGTCGTCGTCTTCCAGTTGCGGATCGTCATGCTCTGGTACACGGGCATCGAGGCGATACGGCTGAGGTGGCTCCGGGATGCCTTGGCAATGAGTCGCGAGAAGTAGAGAACACCTTCGCCCGCCCAGGCTTCGTCGACGCCCGGCCTGGTACTGACATGCTCCATGGCGTCGGCCGCCGTCAGGGGAGGCATCAGGAAGAGGATGTCGTAGCGGCAGGCATCCGGCCGCGCGCCGAAGCCCGCCGGCGCTCCCTCGACCACCGCCCGCATCTGCTCACGGGACCGCAGCGTGACCTTCGCCCTGTAGTCGAACGCCCCCGCCAGCATCCCCTCGATCCGGGCCGTCAGCGCGCCGGGCCCGGAGGAATCCGAACGAAAGATCACGTTACCGCTCTGGATGTATGTCACGACATCGCGGAAGCCCTCCGCTTCAAAGCACTCCTGGAGTTCGGCCATCCGGATGACGTTCCGGCCACCGACATTGATTCCGCGGAGGAGCGCCAGCCAGATCGTGTCCGAGGTTCTGTGCATGGTCATGGTCC
>CAZRQE010000021.1:0-20819 GCA_964602175.1 uncultured Gemmatimonadaceae bacterium
GCTCCGCGCCCGCCCGGCTGCCTCATCGCGCGGGCGCGGAGCCGGCCAGCAGTCCGTGGACAAAGCCGCCCGGATGCATCGCCGGTCGAATGCCGGGGGGATTTTGTCCACGGGCTGCCAGAAAGCCCCGGCGCGTCATGATGTCCTGGCCCGCCGGCGACGCCGCGAAGTCGATCCACAGCTCCGCGCCCTCCGGGTTGGCGGCCGCGGTGAGGGCGCCCATCAGGTAGTCGGCGCGCACGTTCACCCCGTCCGGCAGCGAAATCACGCGGACCCGGCCCGGGACGGCATCGGTGCGGTACACGATGGCGGCGTCGGCCGCGCCCAGTTCGACCTTGGCGCGGGCGAGGCGGACGTTGCTCTCCTCCGACGCGACGCTCTCCAGGACCGCGGCCGCGAAGTCCGCGCCGTGCCGTCTGGCCGCCCTTTGCAGGGCCATGCGGGTGTACCGCCCCGCCGGGACGTGTTCGGTCCCGATCACCAGGCGGCGCGCGCGGGGAAGGTCGGCGAAGGCCGTGATCGCGGCGGGGTTGTCGCGCGGCACGATCACCACGAGCTCGTTGCCTGCAAACACCCGCCCGCCGGTGACCAGGCCCGCGCGCACGAGGGCGTCCATGTGCCGCTGGTCGGCAGACGCGAACACGTCGGCGCGGGCCCCCTGCTCGATCTGGAGCCGCAGCACCTGGCTGCCCGCGAAGATCGGCACCACGGCGATCCCCGGATGGGCCGCCTCGAACGCCCCCGCCAACTCCTGGAACGCCTCGGTCAGCGACGAAGCGGCGAAGACGCGAATCTCCGCGCGCTCGGGTTCGCCCCCGCCGCACCCCGCGATCAGGACTGCGGCGAGCAGTCCGTGGATAAAGCCGCCCGGATGCACCGCCGCTCGAATGCCGGGGGGATTTTGTCCACGGGCTGCCTTCGCGGCCCAACGGCGGATACGGCGCGACGCCGCTTGCGGCGCCCGCGCCGGTCTCACGCGGCGTCCACCGTGGTGACCTGCCCGCTCAGGGACCCGTCGTAACCCGGGAGGTTGTCCATTTCGGCCCGGAAATCCGGGTCGTCGAGCGTCTCGAGCAACCGCGGGACCGGCGAATTCGAGGTGGGATCGGCCGGAAGAACCAGGTCGAAGCGCTCCTCCGTGAGGGGCACGAAGTCCAGTCCCTCGGCCAGCGCGGCGCTCTCGATCGCGATGCCGACGTCGGCCGCTCCCCAGCGCACCAGGCGCGCCACGTCGCGATGATTCGCGGCCAGGGGTCCGCTGTCGTCCGGCGCGCAGCCCCCGGCCTCCTCGGCCAGGCGCGCGGCGAGGTCATGGGCCCCGGATCCCGCCTCGCGGCGAACGACGCGCAGCCCCTCGCGGAGCAGGTCGGCGCCGCCGGTGATGCCCAGCGGGTTGCCCGCACGAACGACGAGGCCCTGGCGCCAGCGCGTCAGGTTGGCCACGAGCAGCCGCTGGTCCGGAAGCGCGCGCCGGGCGGCTGCCGCCGTGTCACCATCGGGATCGTCGCTCGACCGGTGCAGGCCCGCGACGTGCACCAGCCCGGCACCGAGCAGCTCCATTGCGCGGCGGTTCCCCGCCGACAGCCAGGTCACCCGCGCATCGCGAAAACGCCGGTCCACCCGGTCCGCGAGCGCGCCCAGGAGCGGCGCACACCCGGCCACGAGAACGTTCTGGCGGAGCTGTGTCGTCGTGCCGAGCGGGCGCACCGTGACATCTGCGCCGCTCCCCTCGGAGGTGATGATCCCGTCGGCGGCGCTGGTTGCGTGCGCGGGCAGCCGGTGCGCGACCCAGCGGTCGCCGATCCGGCCCAGGGCCACGCGCGACCCGCCTGCGTCCCCCTCCGCAGATGGCGCGAGGCGAGCGCTGATTCCGCCGTCGGCGGCCAGTCGGAAGATCTCCTCGATGCCGCACCCCAGGGAATAGGCGATGCGCAGCGCGAGCCGGGTGGACGGAACGTTGCGGCCGGCCTCGATCGCCAGAATGGCCTGCCGGGAGACGCCCACCTGCTCCGCCAGCGCCGTCTGTGACAGCCTGGCCTCCTTCCGCCTGTTCTTCAGCTGGTTCTCGAATCCGTGCTCGCTCATGGCATCTCTCCTGGGCACCGGGGGACGGGTGTGTTCGTCGGGGGACCGAGTCGCCGCAATGTAACGTCTACATTACATAATGTAAACTATAGTTGACTTTATTGCGGCGGCTGGAGCGTGGTGCCGGGAGTTACGGCTATGCCATGTGCGGGCGAATCGCCTGTGCGAGCGAGACCTCGATGTCCCAGACCGCGGCGGTTACCGCGCGGCCGATGAGGTCCATCTTGCGGATCAGCTCGATGCGGGGGAGCACCGTGCGCAGTTCGCGCTTCGAAAGCAGTTCCGCGAAGATGCCGCAGGCGTCGGCCAGGCCGATGATCACGACGTCGCGCGGCGTCGGAACGATGTCGCTGAAGAGGACTTCCATGAGACGCAGCTTCACTTCGCGCTCGGCCTTGCCGTCGATGACCGGGTAGCGCCGGGACCGGAACACCCAGAGGAAGCGGTCTTCGCGGCGCTCCAGGATTCCGCGTTCGATGAGGCGGTCGATCGCCGCCTCGCGGATTTCGTCGGACATTCCGGAGGCCCGCTCCACCCAGAACCGGGCGTCGCGCTGGTGCTCGTGCGCGGCGATGTCAGCCAGCACCGGGTCGAGGATTGCGTCGTCCATCGGCGTCGGGTCGACGAGGATCAGCTTCTCCATGTCGGTGTCGATCCGGTCTTCCAGCGCCAGATCCATGAGGACCGCACCGCCGAGCGCGTAGCGCAGGGACCAGTCGGGCACCCGAATGAACCTCTCCTCGTCGTCGTCGAGGAGGAGCAACATGATTTCTTCCGCGAATCTCAGCATGGTCCTCGGTTCGTTGCGGTGTGGAATCGCCCCCCGGGCGTTGCCGGCTCTAAAAGATATTGACTTCGACTTCTCGCTGCTCTTCCCGGAATCGCGCATGGCGGAACGCGGTGACGTCGAGCGTGCGGGACCGGCCGTCGGCGGCCAGTTCCGACACGGCGAGTCCGGTCGCCGGCGAGTGCATGATCCCGTGGCCGGAAAACCCGCACGCGTCGATCCACCCCTCTGCATCCGGGTGGAAGCCGATGACGGGTCCGTTGTCCGGGGTGACCCCGTAGTACCCCCACCAGCTGCCCTGGCGGTCCACGCCCAGGTCGGCCCACCACGGGTAGCGCTCGACACCGGTGATCAGCACATGCTCCAGCCAGCTCCAGTCGATGCCCTCGGTGAAGCCGTCGTCGGCGTGGGCATCGAGGCCGAACAGGATCCGGTCACCCTCGCTCCTCAGGTAGACGCCGGTGCCGAGATCGATGGTGAGCGGGTACACGCGCTCGTCCGCGACGGGTGCGCTCAGGAAGATCTGAATGCGCTTCGGCCGCACCGGCACCTCGAGCCCGGCCAGGCGCCCGAGCACGCCCGACCAGGCGCCGGCGGCGTTGACGACCTGGCCGCACGCGAAGGTTTCGCTGCCCGCTGCCAGCGCCCAGCCGCGGCCTTCGCGCCGGACTGCGGCCACCGCGTGCCGGAAGCGGTAGTCCACCCCGCACTGGCGCCCCATGGAGACCCAGGCGTGCGTCGCCATGTGGGGATCGATGATCCCGTCCCAGGGGCCGTAGGTCGCCCCGCCGAGGTCGTCGGTTTCCATGGGGACGTACCGGCGCACGTCGGCCGGCGCCAGGACCTCGACGGGAGCGCCGAGGCTGCGCTGGAGCGCCACGGACTCGAGATGGACGTCCCATCGCTCCGGTGGGACGAGGAGCAGATAGCCTATGTCGCGGTAGCCGATCTCGAAGCCGTGGCGTTCGCGAAAGCCGCGGTAGACGGGGAGGGAGTACATCGAGAACTCGATGTTGGGACGCGTGGTGAACTGGACGCGCACGCCGGCCGCGCTGCGCCCGGTCGAGCCGAGTGCGGGCGCGGCTTCGCGCTCCAGGACGGTGACCGACAGCCCGCGCCGGGCCAGGTGGTAGGCGCAACTGGCCCCGACGATGCCGGCGCCCACCACGACGACGTCGCTGGTGTGGGTGGCCCCGCCAGGCGGGTGCGCGGGGGTCACGGCACCGCCGCCCCTACCGCCTGGTGAACGCGACGCTTCCCTCGATCTCCGCGTGCAGCACCGCCACCTTGCCGTCGGTGCCGATTTCGAAGCGGAGGAACTCGTGCTGGTTGACCGGATCCGCCCAGGTGCTGCGGAACGTGTCATAGTGCCAGTGCTCGAGGGTGCCCTCGAAGCCCGCTCCGAACGTGGCGCGAAGACCCCCGTCCTGCTCGGTGACAACGAATTCGCCGTACATGTCGCTCTCGTAGGTGCCGGCGTACTCGGCGAGCGGCAGCGTCGGGGACGTGCCCTCTACGCGGCTCTCCTCGACCCGCGCGGCCTGCGCACGGGCCTGCTCTTCGAGCTCGGCGAACGTTTCCATCATCATCTCGTTCCACGGCAGCTGCTCGCCGCCCTCGAGGCGGTCGACGAGATGGTGGGCGAGCGCGCTCGTGAATCCGTTGGCGCCGTTCAGGTTGGTGAGGATCACCCAGCCGTAGTCGCGTTCCGGAACCATGACCACCAAAGCCGTCATTCCGTCGATGTTGCCCCCGTGGGACACCATCTTGATGTCGCGGTAGTCGGTCAGGAACCAGCCCAGCCCGTACAGCAGGAAATCCGACTTGGGAAAAACCGCCGACCAAAGCCCCTCGGCCCGAAGGAACATCTGGGCGGTGTGCATCTCGTTGACCGCCGCTTCCGATATCAGCCGCTCGCCCTCGTACTCGCCACCGGCCAGCTGCATCCGGACCCACTGGGCCACCTGCATGACGCTGGAGTTGATCGAGCCCGCGGGCCCCGCGTTGTCGATGTCCCGGTACGGCACCGCCATGAGCTCGCCGTCGGGTGTCTCGATGTGCGGCTCGGCCACGTTGTCCAGCCTGGCGAGCGGCCCGATCAGGGTGGTGCTGCGGGCCATGCCCAGCGGCCTGAAGATGCGCGCGGCCACGAGGTCGTCCCAGGTCATTCCCGAAACCGCCTTGATGACCTCGCCCGCCGCGATCCACGTCGTGTTGTTGTACTGGAACGTCGAACGCAGCGGGAACGTGACCGGTTGGTGGCGGACCCGATCGAGAATCTCGGTGCGGGTGCGGCCGCTCGCGTACCAGATGCGGTCGCCGCGCAGGAGCCCGGTGTTGTGGCTCATCAGGTCCCGGATGCGGATGTTGCGGGTGATGTAGGGATCGCTCAACTGGAACGTGGGGAGGTGATCGACCACCCGGTCGTCCCACGAGAGCTTTTCCTCGTCGACGAGCATCGCGATCGCGGCGGCGGTGAACGCTTTCGAGGACGAGCCGATGGCGAAGATCGTGTTTTCGTCGACGGGGTCGGAGCCGTCGATCCTCTTGACGCCGAACCCTTTTGCGTAGGTGACTTCGTCACCCTGCACGATGGCGATGCCCACCCCCGGGACGCTCCAGTCCTGCATCATCTCCCGGATTGCCTCGTCCAGCCCGGCCAGCGGATCCTGGCCCCACGCGGAGGTCGCCGGGGCGAAGAGAAGAAGAAGCGCGCCGGCCGTCGCGACCAGCTTTGCGCGGATTCGAAGCATGTTCATTACCAACTCCCCAGTTCGCCTGCCCGCGCGATCACCCCGGACAAGCGGTCCGCGGCGTTGCGCCAATTGGTCCTCACCGAGTTCTGAGCCAGGTCGGGATCGCCGGCCGCGATGGCGTCGACGATCACCTGGTGTTCCTGCACGGACACCGCGATCTGATCCAGCAGAGCGTCGACGTAAAGCCGCGTGTACCGCTCGGCCTGCGGCTTGATGGCGTCGTGCAGGGCCAGCAGCCTGGGGCCGGCCCCGCCTTCCACATACGCCCGATGAAAACGATTGTCGAGTCGAAAGATCCACTCTCGTGAGGGTGTCGTGCCCTGGGCCTCGGCAAGAAGTTCGGCGTTGGTCCTGTTCAGGTCCGCGACGAGTTCATCGCGGTCGTCGCGGCCCGCGGCACTCCAGGCCGCGAGTCCCTCCATCTCGCCGACGATGTGAAGCAGCTCGAGCGCATCGTCCTGGGTGAGCGGCGCCACGTACGGGCGGCTCTGGCGCCCGGTGCCGGGGTCGCTGATATAGCCTTCCTGCATGAGGCGCTGCAGGGCGCTCCGAACCGGCGTGCGGCTCAGCCCCAGCCGTTCGGCAACCTCCGTTTCGATGAGCCGGGAGCCCGGCGCCAACCTGCCGTGGACGATCAGTTCCCGGAGGTGACGGTAGGCTTGAGTCCCGCGGTCGCTGGTGCCGGTTCTCGCAGGCGACATGTCTCCAATCCATGAGTATCGTGGCCTTGTGCCCACACGTGGACAACCATGAAAACTAACATGTTGATGTGTATTGCAGTCTTGTTCGCACTTTTGGATACCTTGCCGTATCCGATGTCGCACCGTAGGATTGGCGGCACGGCAAACATCTGGCGGACCGTCCCTCACAGCCTTCGGAGCGCCATGCCCGACCTCGCGCCGCAGCCTTCGGAAGCCATCCTGACCACCGTCGACGGGTCTCCCCGCGACGGGCGTTCGGCCGATGCCGCGAAGATCGAGATTCGTTCCGCGAAGACGCGGGAGGACTTCGAAGCGTGCGTCGAGCTGCAACGCGATACCTGGGGCGGGTCGTTCTCGGACGTCGTGCCGGTCAGCATGATGCAGGTCACGGGCAAGATGGGCGGGATCTGCATGGGGGCCTTCACGCCCGGCGGCGAGATGCTCGGCGTGGTATACGGTGTGACCGGCATTCGCAACGGCGAACTCGCCCACTGGTCGCACATGCTGGCGGTGCGGCCGCGGGCGCGGAACATGGGCATCGGCAAGAGGCTGAAGCTCGCCCAGCGGGAAGCGTTGGTTGCCC
Organism: uncultured Gemmatimonadaceae bacterium; assembly: GCA_964602175.1. Lineage (GTDB taxonomy): Bacteria > Gemmatimonadota > Gemmatimonadetes > Longimicrobiales > Gaopeijiaceae > Bin94. Next base: position 6,913 of record CAZRQE010000021.1, read on the forward strand.
AGGGCGTGAACACGATGTACTGGACCTACGACCCCCTTGTGGCCCGCAACGCCCACCTCAACCTGAACCTCCTCGGAGCAGCGATCGACCGCTTCGTGCCCGACATGTACGGCGCCTCGGACAGCGATCTGCACCGCCTGGGAACCGACAGGTTCATCGTCAGGTGGGACCTGAACCGCGAAAGCACCGCGGTGGCCAGTGCGCGCCGGGAAGCGCGGGCCAGGCGCGGGGGCTCACGGCCGATGCTCGGGATTCCGGGCGACAACACCCCGATCCCCCTTGGTCTCCATGCGGTCGAGGTGGTGATCCCGAGCGACATCGAAGCCGTCGAGGCAAGGTCGTTCGACGAGGCGCTCGAGTGGCGGCACGCGTCACGCCGCGCGTTCCAGGAGCTTCTCGACGGCCGCTACGAGGTGAGCGGCTTCATCGCGGGACGAAAACACGCGAGATACGTGGTTTCGCGAGTCGCCGGGCGGTAACGCCTGGCCGGGCGGTAATGCCATAGCCCGGCGGCAATGCGCCGTCGGGCTGCACTGACAAGGAGCTTTCCATGAAACGAACGCCGATTCGTGTGGCCCCATGGCAACTGGCCGCGGCGGCGGTGCTGGTGTGTCTGTCGCCGGTCCATGGCCAACAGGGTCTCGACGTGCTGACCGCGCGCGATGTCTTCGACCTCGAATTCGTGAGCGATCCGCGGGTCTCTCCCGACGGGTCGCAGGTCGTCTTCGTGCGACAGTGGGCCGACCCGCAAACCGACCGCAACTACTCCAACCTGTGGATCATGAACCGCAACGGTTCGGGACTGCGTCCGCTGACCTCGGGCAAGCACTCCGACAGCTGGCCCCGCTGGTCTCCGGACGGCGGCCGGCTTCTCTACCTGTCGGACGCCGAGTCGGGCGGCGGGCCCCCGCAGTTGCACATCCGCTGGATGGACACCGGCCAGACGCAGCAGATCACGGACCGAACGGAGGGACCGCGCGTTCCGGCCTGGTCCCCGGACGGCACGATGATCGCCTTTTCGTCCTTCGTGCCCAATGCGGGCATGCAGCTGATCTCGATGCCGGATCCGCCCGACGGCGCCGAGTGGGCTGAACCGGCGCGCGTGATTCACGAACTGGTCCACCGCTTCGACGGAGCCGGGGACCTCGAGCACGGGTTCACCCACCTCTTCGTGATCCCGTCCGAGGGCGGGACGGCCCGGCAGGTCACCAGCGGCGACTTTCATCACGGCGGCTATGTGGGTCGTTCGGGCCGGGGGCAGCCCGTCTGGTCGGCGGACGGCGAGTCGGTCCTGATCACGGCCAACCGCCACCCGGACTGGGAGCTGGAGAACCGCAACACGGAGATCTACGAGGTCTCGCTCGGCGGCGAGATCCGCGCCCTCACCGACCGCAAGGGCCCCGACGCGGGCGTAGCCGTGTCTCCCGACGGACGCCGGATCGCGTACACGGGCTTCGACGACCGCTACCAGGGCTACCAGGTGACCGGGCTGTACATGGCGAACCGCGATGGCTCCGGTGCGCGGCAGGTCGCGGCGGGGCTGGACCGCTCGGTGGGCGGGCTCGCCTGGGCGCCCGATTCGGAGCGTCTCTACTTCTCGTACGCGGACCACGGCAACACGAAGATCGCGTACGTGGAACCGGGAAGCGACGAGGTGCACGTCGTGGCCGAGAACATGGGCGGATCGGGTTCGGCCTACGGCGGCGGCAGCTTCTCGGTGGGGCCGGGCGGAACCTTCGCGTACACGACGTCGACGCCCACGGTACTCAGCGAGGTGGCGATCGGGGCCGACCGCGGCACCCGTGTGATAACGGCGGTAAACGACGACGTCCTGGCCCGCAAGACGCTTGGCGAGGTCGAGGAGCTCTGGTGGCCCTCGTCGCACGACGGCCGGCAGATCCAGGGGTGGATCATCAAGCCGCCGGGCTTCGATCCTTCGCGGCGCTATCCGCTCATCCTCGAGATCCACGGAGGGCCGTTCGCGGACTACGGCGACCGGTTCGACATCGAGAAGCAATCGATGGCTTCCGCAGGCTACGTCGTGCTCTACACCAACCCGAGGGGGAGCACTTCGTACGGCGAGGAGTTCGGCAACCTCATCCACCACGCCTATCCCGGCAATGACTTCTTCGACCTGGACTCGGGCGTGGACGCCGTGATCGACCTGGGGTATGTGGACCCGGAGCAGCTCTACATCACCGGTGGGAGCGGCGGCGGCGTCCTGTCGTCGTGGTCCATCGGGAAGACCGACCGCTACAACGCGGCCGCGGTGCTGTACCCGGTGATCAACTGGTACAGCTTCGCGGTGACCTCGGATATTCCGATCACGGTCGCCAAGTACTGGTTCCCGGCCATGCCGTGGGAGGACCCCGAGCACTACATGGCGCGGTCGTCGATTTCGCTGGTCGGCAACGTGACCACGCCGACGATGGTGTTGACCGGCGTGGAGGACTACCGGACCCCCATGTCCGAGTCGGACCAGTACTTCCAGGCCCTGAAGCTGAAGGGCGTGGAGGCGGTCCTGGTTAAGGTGCCCGGCGAGCCGCACGGGATCCGGGTGCGGCCGAGCCACTTCATGCAGAAGATCATGTACATCATCGGGTGGTTCGACCGGTACCGGGGGATGGCGTCGTGAGCGAGTGAAAGATAAACTAGTTTAGTCGACTAGTTGGCACGCTCGCTCTGGAGAATACCGTGACCACGGTAGGTGCATTCGCCGCAAAAACACACCTCTCGTCGCTGCTCAACAAGGTGGCGCAGGGCGAAGAGGTGCTGATCACCAGGAGGGGGGTCCCCGTGGCGAGACTCGTTCCCGTCGATGCGGCGGATCGAGGGGATGTCGCCGACGCGATCGACGAACTTCGGTCGATCCGGGAAGGTGTCTGTCTGGGCGGCCTGGATTGGAGGGTCTTGCGGGACTCGGGGCGCCCGTGACGGGGTTCGTGCTCGACTGCTCCGTTGCGGTCGCGTGGCTGTTCCCCGACGAGGGGACGCCCGAAACCGAAGCGCTGCTTGACCGGCTGAAGACTGAACAGGCGCTGGTCCCCGGCATCTGGCACCTGGAAATCGGGAACGTCCTCGTGCGGGCCGAGCGGAGGAAGCGCATTGCCAGGTCGAAGGTCCCGGCCTATCTCAATCTTCTGCGGAGGCTGGCGATCGCAACCGACAGCGAAACCCATGAGCGGGCACTGCGAGAGACACTGATGTTGGCGCGTGAGTGCGGCGTCAGCACCTACGATGCCGCGTACCTCGAGTTGGCGATGAGGCGGGAGGTCCAGCTGGCGACGCTCGATCGTGCGCTGGTTCGCGCCGCTCAATACATGCAGGTCGAAACCGTTCCCGGAATGAATCTTCAGGTACATGAGAAGCTGCATGAGTAAAGACAGAAAAACGTCGCGGCCCTCTGCGGCCACGTCCCGCCGCGCCGTCCTCAAGGCCGCCGCCGGAGCCGCGGGCCTGACCCTCGCCGCCCCGTTCATCAACCGGGGGCGCGCTGTTGTGCGGGCACACGGCCACGGCCGGACGGCGACCCCCCAGGAATACTCCATCCGCTGCATCGATCTGGTGACCGGATCGCTCGTGATCGACATGTTGTCGCCGCTGGTCATCTCGCGCTCCATTCAGCAGCGCTGGGGCCCGGACCTGAGCGGCATGACAGCCGAGGAGGAGCAGGACTTCCGGGACTCCGAGATCGACGTCTTCCACATTGCGGTTGGCGTGGGCGGGCGCGACTTCGAGGACCAGTACGAGAACACGCTGCTCTTCGTGGCGGGCTACAATGCGATTATCGCGTCGCGGCCCGATCTCTTCGTGCGAATCGATTCGGCGGAGGACCTGGCGAGCGTGCACGGATCGGGGCGCGCGGGGATCCTGATCGGGCTGCAGACCTCGTCCCACTTCCACACTCTCGACGACGTCAACCAGTTCTACTGGCTCGGACAGCGGGTGTCGCAGCTCACCTACAACTCCCGCAACATGATCGGCAACGGGGCCACGGAGCGGGTCGACGGGGGCATCTCGGACTTCGGCGTCGCAATCGTCGAGCGCATGAACGAGATCGGGATGGCGGTTGACGTCTCGCACTCGGGCGACCGTACGACCCTCGACGCCTGCGAGGTCTCGTCGCGGCCCGTGCTCTTCACGCATTCCAACAGCCGGGTGCTGTCCGGCGGGCATCCGCGCACCAAGACGGACGAAGCGATCCGCGCGATGGGGGCGACCGGTGGTGTGATGGGGATGACGGGCGTGCGCATGTTCGTGAAGGACAGGGAGCCCACGACGATCGAGGACTACATCGACCACTTCGACCATGTGCGCGACCTGATCGGCGTCGAGCACCTGGGCGTGGGCAGCGACGTCGACCTGCACGGCTACGACGACATGCCGCCCGACGAGTACGAGGCGCTGAAGGGCGCCTACAAGGACTCGTACGCGTTCCGCGACAAGATCGACATCGAGGGCGTCGACCACCCGAAGCGGATGTTCGACTTGACCGAGGCGCTGATCCGGCGGGGATACACGGACGATCACATACGCGGGATTCTGGGCGGCAACTTCCAGCGGGTGCTGGGTGAGATCTGGGAGGTGTAAAGTGCGGTTTACGTTATGTAAAGTCGAGTTGACACATGGAGTGCTCGCCGCGTTGGCCGGCGGGCTTGCGCTGGCCGTGGCGGCAACCGCGGCGAGAGCGCAGGAAGCACCCGTCGCGCTGGTCGGCGCGCGTATCCACACGGCCGCCGGCCCCGCGATCGAGAACGGCACGATCGTCTTCCAGGACGGCGTGATCACGGCGCTGGGCGCGGACCTCCCGCCGCCCGGCGACGCCGAGGTGGTGGACCTGAGCGGCATGGTGATCATGCCCGGCATGCTGGACAACCACTCCCACATCGGCGCCGACAGCCGCGACCTCAACGAGTTCCCGGTCCGGTTCGGGCCGCAGCACCGTATCCGCGACGTGCTCTCGCCCGACGACGCCTTCTGGAAGGGCGCCGTCAAGGGCGGCGTGACCACGGTCGTGACCGGGCCCGGCAGCGGCGAGGTCTCGAGCGGGCAGGCGATCGTGATCAAGACGTGGGGCGAGTCAATAGACGAACGGGTCGTGAAGGAGCGCGGCGGGCTCAAGATCGCGATGGGACGCAAGCGCCCCGACCAGTCGCCGACGACCAGCATGGCGGTCACGGCCCTGTTGCGCGCCAAGTTCATCGAGGCGCAGGAGTACCAGGCCAGTTGGGACGCGTGGGAGGAGGGTGGCCGGGAAGGCCCGGCCCCGCCGCGCGACCTGGCCATGGAGGCCGTGGTCAGGGTGCTCACGGGCGAGGACCGGATCCGCTCGCACGTCCACATGGCGCACGACATCCTCGCGATCATCCGCCTGTCGCAGGAGTTCGACTTCGGACTCACGATCCACCACTCCACCGAGGCCTACAAGGTCGCGGACGACATCGCCGAGGCCGGGATCGACGTGGTGGGACTGCCGCTCTTCACCCGCGTCGCACTGGCCGACGAGGTGATGGCCACGGGCACTGTGATGAACGAGAAGGGCGTGCGCTTCGCCTTCCACACGGACGACCCGGTGGTCGGCTCCAAGTGGCAGCGGGGCAACGCGGGGCTGGGGATCCGCTACGGGATGACCGAGCAGGACGCGCTCGAGGCGGTGACGATCAACCCGGCCGCGATCGCCGGGGTGGAGGACCGCGTGGGGAGCATCGAGGTGGGCAAGGACGCGGACATCGTGGTGCTGAACGGGACGTGGTACGAGGTGAGCACACTGGTGACGCGCGTGTACGTGGATGGGCTGCTGGCGTACGACCGGGAAGGAGAGGTGCCATGATCAGGGCGATCGGGGTGGCCGCGCTGGCCATGGCCGCGATCCATGGCGGCGGGGCCGAAGTCGGGGCACAGACCGTCGCGCTCACCGGAGGGCTGGTTTACCCCGTCTCATCGGAACCCGTGCCAGGGGGGACGGTGCTGATCGTGGACGGCCGGATCGCCGCGGTGGGCGCCGACGTCGACATCCCGGCGGGTGCGGAGGTCGTGGACGTGACCGGGAGCGTGGTGATGCCCGGGATCATCGACGCGATGAGCTACTACGGGATCGCGGGCGAGGACATGAACGAGGTGCCGAATCCGCTGACGCCCGAGCTGCGGATCATCGAGGCGTTTGCGCCGTTCGGGACCTTCGGGTCGGGAGAGGCGGGCGAAATCCGGGTGCGCGAGCTGCTGTCGGGCGGCGTCACGGCGACGTACATCGGTCCGGGAGACGCGACCGTCGTCGGCGGACAGGGCGCGGTGGTGAAGACGGCCGGCGCGCGCTTCGACGACCTGATCGTGCGGGAGCCGGCGGCGATCGACATCACGCTGGGCGGCCGGCCGGCGTCGACCTACCGCGAGCAGTCGCGGTCGCCCTCGACGCGGATGGCGGTCGTGGCGCAGCTGCGCGATCTGCTGGTGAGGACGCAGGAGTGGATGGCGACTTCGGACGCGGCGGATGCGAGTCCCCGCAACCTCGGCATGGAGGCGCTGGCACGGATGCTCCGGGGCGAGATCCCGGCGCGGGTGCAGGCCAACGCGACGCGCGACATCCGGGTGGCCATGGAACTCGCCGAGGAGTTCGGCTTCGAGCTTGTGATCGACGGCGGTGCGGGGGCGCACCAGATGGCCGGCGAACTCGCGGACCGCGGGATCCCGGTCGTCCTGGGCCCCATCTCGCACCCGTACATCTCGGGCGAGGAGATCCCGGACCCCGGCGACTACGGAGGCGTCGACGAGCGCAATGCAGTGTGGCTCAACGAGGCCGGGGTGCACCTGTCGCTGGCCAGCTTCTCGCGCGGCTTCGGATCGTTCGGCCCCGGGGTGGCCGGCCAGTGGCTGCTGATCGACGCGTCGATCGCGCGCGGCCACGGGATGAGCGAGGCGGACGTGCTGCGGGCCGTTACCCTGAACCCTGCCGAGGTGCTGGGGGTGGCCGACCGCCTGGGCAGCCTGGAGGCGGGCAAGGACGCGGACGTGGTCGTCTTTGACGGCGATCCGCTGAGCATTCGGACCTGGGCGACGCGGGTGTACGTGGGCGGGCAGTTGGTCTACGAGCGAGAGAACTGAGGGAGTGATGAGGAATAGAGCGAAGTTTCGGGGGCCGGCGGGCTTGCTTGCGCTTGGCGTGATGTCTTTCCTGTGCGCCTGCGTGGATGGCGGCGCTGCCGGCCCGATGGACGTGGTCATCGAGGGCGGCCGCGTCGTGGACGGCACGGGGGCGGCCTGGTTCCACGGCGACGTCGGCATTCGCGGCGACCGGATCGCGGCGGTGACGCATGCGGGCGGCCTGGCGTCCGTCGACGCGGCGACCCGGATCGACGCTTCCGGAAAGGTGGTCGCGCCCGGCTTCATCGACATCCAGTCGCACGCGCGCGGCCCGCTGCTCAGCGGCGACGGGCGGCTGCTGGGCAAGATCACGCAGGGCATCACGACCGAGATCATGGGCGAGGGGTGGACGAACGCGCCCGCCAACGCGAATACGGATGCCGGCGCCGGGCTGGTCGACCCCGAGGCCCAGGGCGAACGGCCCGACTTCTCGGGCCCGCGGGGCTTCGACGCCTGGCTGAGCGCGATGCTGGCCAACGGCGCGTCGCCCAACTTCGGGTCGTTCGTGGGCGCGACGACGATTCGGGTGTACGCAATGGGCGAAGCGGGCGGGCCGGCGAGCGAGGCCCAGCTCGACTCGATGCGCAAGGCGACCCGGTGGGCGATGGAGGGTGGCGCGTTCGGGGTGGCCACCGCCCTGATCTATCCGCCCGGCAACTTCGCGAGCGCGGAAGAGCTGGGCGAGGTGGTTGCGGCGTCGGCGCCCTACGGGGGCGTGTACATCACGCACATGCGCTCCGAGGCGGACCGGTTCCTGGAGGCGATCGACGAGGCCATCGAGATCGGGGAGCGGGGCGGTGTGCCGGTCGAGATCTACCACCTGAAGGCGGCGGGCGTGCGAAACCACCACAAGGCCGCGCTGGCGATCGCCAAGATCGATTCGGCGCGCGCGGCGGGGTTCGACGTGCAGGCCAACATGTACCCCTACACGGCCGGCGGGACCGGACTCCCCGCGCTGCTGCCGCCCTGGGCGTCGGAAGACGGCGCGCTTCTGGACAACCTGCGCGACCCCGAGATCCGGCAGCGCATTCACGACGAGGTCCTGGCGGACACGGCGGACTGGGAGAACCTGGGCGTGTTGTCCACGCCGGAGGGCGTCATGATCACGTCGGTGGCCGAGGTGGGGCCGGACGGCGAGCCCACCGGCGCGGGCGGCTTCGTAGGCGCGCGGCTGGCCGAGGTCGCGGAGCAGATGGGCGTGGACTGGGTCGACGCGGCGATCGAGGTGATCCTCATGACCGGCGGCCAGGCGGGCATGATTGTCTTCATGATGGACGAGTCCAACGTGGCGCTGCAGCTGCAGCAGCCCTGGATCAAGATCGGGACCGACGCGTCCGGCTTCGATCCCGACAGCGTGACCGGGATGGCCCACCCCCGGTCGTACGGCACGTTTCCGCGCATCCTGGGCAAGTACGTGCGGGACGAAGGCGTCGTCACCCTGGAAGACGCCGTCCGCAAGATGACGTCCGCGGTGGCGACGCGGCTGTCGATCCACGACCGGGGCCTTCTCAGGGTGGGGATGTACGCGGACGTGGTCGTCTTCGACCCGGCGACCGTCGCGGACCGGGCCACGTTCGAGGAGCCGCACCAGCTGTCGGTGGGCATCGAGGAGGTGTTCGTGAACGGGGTGGCGGTGTTGCGGGACGGGGAGCACACGGGCGCGAAGCCCGGACGGATCGTGCGCGGTCCCGGGTACCGGCCGGCCGGCTGATGCGCGTCGGGGTCGTCGGCGGCGGCGTCATTGGCCTTTGCACCGCCTGGTACCTCAAGAAGCTCGGCGCGGACGTGGTCGTGGTCGAGTCCGCGACCCTGGGCGACGGCTGCTCGTTTGGCAACGCGGGCTGGGTGTGTCCGTCGATCTCGAGTCCCCTGCCCGCACCCGGCCTCACGGTCAAGTCGCTCTCCTGGATGCTGCGGCGGGACAGCCCGCTGTACATCAAGCCCACCGCGCTGCCCGGGCTGGCCCCGTGGCTGCTGCGCTTCCGTTCATTCTGCAACCACGCGGATCAGAAGCGCGGGATCGCGGCCATCGCGGCGCTCAACCGGTTCACGATGGAGCGCTACGACGAGTTGGCCGCCGCCGGCGTGGAGTTCGAATGCCACGAGTCGGGCGTGCTGATGGTCTTCCGCGACTCCGACAAGGCCGCCGCGGCCGAGAAGGAGGTCAAGCTGGTCACCGCGGCCAGCGCGACGAGCTGCACCGATCTGACCGAGGCCGAAGTGTACGAGCGCGAACCCATGCTGCGCCCCGGGTTCCGGTTCGGCCTCTTCGTCGGCGCGGACCGGCACGTGCGGCCCGATTCGCTGACAGCCGGGCTGGGTGCGGCGTTGCGTGCCGGCGGCGCCGAGATCCACGAGGGCACCCGCGCGACCGGATTCCGGGACCAGGGACGGCGCGTACGCGGGATCATCACCACAAAGGGCGAACTGGGAGTCGACGCGGTGGTGCTGGCCGCGGGCGCGCACACCGGGACCCTCACGCGCATGGCGGGCTGGCCGATTCCTCTGACCGCCGGCAAGGGCTACTCGGTCACGATCGACCAACCCAGGAACCAGCTCCGCCAGCCGCTGTACCTGGGCGGCGCCAAGATCGGTCTGACGCCCTTCCGGGGCGCGCTCCGCTTTTCGGGAACGATGGAGCTGTCCGGCATCAACCGGCGAATGGATATGGGACGGATCCGGTCGCTCCGGCGCATCGTGAGCCGCGAGGTGGACATTCCGGAAGCGGGGTATGGTGGCCGTGAATGGGTGGGAATGCGCCCGGTCGTGCCGGACTCGCTCCCCGTGATGGGGAAGCTGCCGTCGCGCGACAACGTCTACGTGAACACCGGCCACCAGATGCTGGGCGTGACCCTCGCGGCGAGCAGCGGGTGGGCGCTCGCCGGACTGATGCTGGAGGGGAAGCCGGGGGTGGGGCTGGAGGCGTTTTCGCCGGAGCGGTTCTGAGGGGGTTTGAGTTGCGGTTGTGAGCCGCGTGGACGTACAGTGCTGAGGGTCCGTACCCGACTCACCCCACCATGACAGGAGTTGCCCGGATGAAGAACGGAAGGAAAAACCTGGGGATCATGGCCTTGATTGCCGGCTCGGGTGCCGTCGGAGTTCTGGCAACCCTGTTCGTGCTGGCGGTCGCCCGGGGGCCGGCCGCCGCTCCGGAGCCGGTCGATGCGAGGCAACAGGCGGTCGAGGAGCTTTCCGAGCAGCTGACCGAAGTGACGCAGCGCATGACCGAGATGTCGGAGCGCGTCGAAGCCGAACGGATCACGGTCACGGGCACGGCCAGGGCCGGCAGGAAGGGGGCCACGGTGAGGATCCGGTCGTCCGGGTCGTTTATGCCGGGCGGCGAACCGACCATCTATATCGACGGCGTCCGCGTCGACGGCAACCGGGAAGAAGCTCTGCAGCGGCTAAGCCCCGATCAGATCGACCGTATCGAGGTGATCAAGGGAGACGCCGCCAAGGAGCGCTACGGCAGCGAGGCCGCGAACGGCGTGATCGAGATCGTCACGAAGTCCGGGGAGGGGTCCTAGCGCGGTAGCCAAGGCCGTTTGGGAGCGGCCGCGTCCAGTCCCGGTACAAGCTGTGCGGCTGTTAGTACAGTTTACGGAATAAACTGAACCAAGAGCACGACATGTGCTGCAAGGGGCCACCGGCACGCCGCATTTCTGGCCGGCTTGGACGATTGAATTGAGGACCGGCGACGGCTTACAGAACGGTGAAGCCCTCGCGGTGTGCCGCGCGAGAGAGGCGATCGTCGCTACAGAGCCGAAAAATCCCGGTACTTCAACGGCTCGCCGCCCGCTCGGCCACGATGATCTCGCTGGCGCTGGCGCCTCCGGTCAGCCGGGGTGCCGGTACACTCAGGAAGCGCTCGACATCGAAAGATGCACGAGGCGGGACCGCAACGCCCCGACGCAGCAGTTCGACCGCGGCGCGGTCCGCGCCGGGACCGTCGACGCGACAGGGCTCGATTCTCATCTGGCCATAATGACCGAGTCGGTCAGGCGTATCAAGCGGCGAGCGTGTGACCATGGGAAAGGACAACAGGATGATTGAAGCTCAGCCAGGTAACTTCTCGCTCCGCCAGGCGGGGCTGCACCTCGCGGGCCTGGGCCTTCTTGCCGCCATGGCCTGCGGCCCGGCGCCGGATTCGAACGGAGACGCGACCGCCGAGTCTCAGCCCTCCCTCTCCCCACCGGCCGCCGCGGCGCTCGGCGAGCGCTTTCAGGCCGAACTCGACGCGGCGTGGGCGCAGGCCCAGGACACCGACGAGAACTTCCCCGGGGCGATGGCCGCGTTCATTCTGCCGGACGGGAGCGTCCAGGGCTTCGCGACCGGCGAGTCCGACGTGGACGACGACATTCCGATGACTCCGGACCTGCGGATGCCGTCGGGCAGCATCGGCAAGACGTACGTCGCGGCGGTGGCCCTGCAGCTGGCGATGAACGGCGAGCTGGACCTCGACACGCCGGTCTCGACCTGGCTCGGCGACGAGGACTGGTTCTCGCGGGTCCCCAATCATGCGGACCTGACGCTGCGCAACCTGCTGAGCCACACCGCCGGCATGATTCAGCCGTACTTCGAGGACCCCGATTTCGCGGCCCGGCTGGCCGAGTTCTTCAGCGACCCCGACGCCTACATGACGCCGGAGCAGTTCATCGCCGAGGCGGTGCTGGACGCCGAGCCGCTCTTCCCCGCGGGCGAGGGGTATCACTACAGCGACGTCCACTACACCCTCGCGGGCCTGGCGATCGAGGCGGCGACGGGGCGCGACTACTACGACCTGCTCGACGAGATGTTCCTGGGTCCGTTCGGGCTCGACCTGACCCTGCCCGCCGACCGCCGCGACCTGCCCGGGCTGTCACAGGGCTACGCGCACGCCAGCGTCCGGCTCTTCGACACGCCGCTCGAGATCGTGGTCGACGGCCAGCTGGTGGTCCACCCGCTGCAGGAGTGGACGGGGGGCGGCGTCGTGAACAACCCGCAGGCGCTGGTGCGGTGGGCGAAGCTGCTGTACGAGGGGGAGGCGATCGAAGGGGACGACCTGCCCGACCTGTTCCGGATCGGCTTTCCGGCCGACGACACGAAACCGTACCTGGGGTATGGGCTGGGGGTGGCTGTCGCCGAGAGCGAACATGGACTGACCTACGGCCATGGCGGGTTCTTCCCCGGGTACAATTCGCTGGTCACGTACTACGCTGACCACGGCGTCGCGGTCGCGATCCAGATCAATTCGGACGACTCACGGATGGGCGACCACCTGCCGAAGCTGGCGGACCTGGTGATCGAGGCGGTGGCAAGTGGCGGGCATTAGCGGCCCGTGGTGGACGCCCCCTCAACCCGTGCTGAACATGGAAATACATAAAATACGCAAATTACGCATTTTGATTTGGGTCGCGGTCGGGTCGCTGCAGGCGCCGGGCGTCGCCGAAGCGGCCCGGGCCCAGCAGGCCGAAGCGCAGCACCGCATCGTGGTGAGCCCGGACCACCTGGTGAGCAGGGACGGGGACCGGCCGCACGTCGAGATCATGGCGGCCGCGAACCCGCGCAACGCGCGCAACCTGCTCGCCGGCGCGATCACGTTCACGCGGCGTGACGGGGGCAGCGCGACCAAGGCCTATGTGAGCCGGGACGGCGGCATCGTCTGGGACGACATCATCTTCCCGGAGCAGCGCGAAATGGGGGGAGCCGATCCGCAAGTGACGTTCACCGCAGCGGGGACGGCGCTCTTTCTCACCCTCACCACGGCACCCGATGAGACCGGGCGTACGCACGCGTTTCTGCACTCGTACCGGTCAGAGGACGAAGGCGTGACCTGGTCGGACGTGTACGATCTGGGCGCGTCCTACGACCACCCGATGCTCGTGGCCGACCAGACGACGGGTCCGTTCGCGGGGCGGGTGTACGTGAGCGTGCTGTATGGCGGGCTCGAGTACAGCCTGGGCGTGTTCCGCTCGGAGGACGACGGCCGGAGCTGGATCGGGCCGGTGAAGTTCATCGACGGCGGGGGGGAGCGCGGGCTGAACGTGGACCCGATGCTCGTATTTGCGGATGGGGCGATCATGGTGCCCTTCGTGGACTTTCCGTTTACGCCGGAGCAGACGGCCGAGTGGGACGGATCGCGGATCTGGACGGTGGTGTCGACCGATGGCGGGGTGACGTTTTCGGAGCCGAGGCCCGGTCCGCTGAAGATGACCGGGGACGAGTTGCGCGGGGCGAGGGAGGGGCTGGAGCGGTTTCGCGGCGGGTCGTGGGTGATGTACGCCGTGGATCGGAGCGAGCGGTTTCGGGATCGCGTCTATGCAGTGTGGCCGGACTACTCGGAGGGGCTGCCGCGGGTTGTGCTGGCGCGGACGGATGATCGGGGGTCGACCTGGAGCGAACCGCGGCAGGTGGCGCCCGGCGGGGTCGAGGGTGCGCAGCAGTTTCAGGCCGCCGTGGCCGTGAATGGGGACGGGGTTCTGGGGGTGACCTGGTACGACACCCGCGAGGCGCCGTCGGAGTTTGCGTTCCATCAGTACTTCGCGGCTTCGTTCGACGGCGGGGAGAGTTTTACGGCGCCTGAGCGAGTGTCGAGCGCGATCTCGCGGCCGATGGGCTCGGGGAATCTGCTGCCGGCCCCGGCGACCTTCAGCGGGCCGGCGGGAGAGTTGCGGGTTGCGCTGCTGTCGGCGGCGTCGCGGTGGGTGAATGGTGGGGACTACATGGGGCTCACGGCGTCGGCCGATGGGCACTTTCACCCGGTGTGGGCGGATGCGCGGTCGGGGACGTAC
>CAZRQE010000022.1:0-20011 GCA_964602175.1 uncultured Gemmatimonadaceae bacterium
TCGCCCCCGCGGCCGCCGTGCGCTTCGCGGTCGCGACGGTCTCCCTCCTGCTCGTTGTCGCGACGGCCTTCCTCCTCCCCGCACGCCCCCTCCTCGCCCAGGAGATGGACCACGCCGCTCACATGATGCACGGCATGGACGGCGGCTGGCGCATGCCCCCGATGGACCCGAACATGCCCATGATCCCGGGTCTGGAGATGGCGTTGCCGCCGGTCGAACCGTTCCTGGCGGCGGCGGGGATCGACGTCATGACCCTGCCCGAGGCGCGCCCCAGCGAGGTCGTGTACCTGGAGGCGGGCGACACGTTCAACGTCGACGTCACCATCGTGCGGCGCACTTTGCGAGGCCACACGGTGGCCATGTACGGCTACAACGGCCAGTACCCGGGCCCCCTCATCCAGGCGCCGCAAGGCTCGACGGTCGTGGTGCGCGTCACCAACCGGATCGAGAGCCCCACCACCGTGCACTGGCACGGGCTCCGCCTCGAGAACCGCTTCGACGGCGTCGAGACGCTCACCCAGGACCCCATCGAGGTCGGCGAGTCGTTCGTCTACGAACTGCACGTCCCCGACGCGGGGATGTTCTGGTATCATCCGCACATGCGCGAGGACGTGCAGCAGGACCTGGGCCTCTACGGCAATCTTCTTGTCTCGTCACCCGACCCGGACTACTACGGCCCCGCCCACCGCGAGGAGATGCTGGTCCTGGACGACATCCTGATGGACGACCAGGGTCTCATCCCGTGGGGCAGGGAAGCGCCGACCCACGCGCTCATGGGGCGCTTCGGCAACGTCATGCTCGTGAACGGCGTGACTGCGCATGGGCTCCAGGTCCGCCCGGGCGAGGTCGTCCGCTTCTTCATGACCAACGTCGCCAACACCCGCACCTTCAACGTCACCTTCGGGCCGGCGCGCGTGAAACTGGTCGCGTCGGACCTGAGCCGCTTCGAGGGCGAGACGTGGGTGTCGAGCGTGGTGATCGCGCCGGCCGAGCGCTACGTGGTGGACGTGGTCTTCCCGGAAGAAGGGGAGGTGGCGATCGCGAACACGATCCAGGCCATCAACCACTTCCGAGGCGAGTTCTACCCGCACGTGGACACCCTGGCGCTGGTGACGGTCGCCGGGCCGCCCGTCGCCGACGAGGTCACGGAGGCCTACGAGACGCTGCGCGGCGTCGAGGAGGTGGCGGCCGAGGCCGAGGCGATGCGCGGCCATCTTGGCCGGGCGCCCGACTACACCCTCGAGGCCACCGTGCAGGTCCAGGGGCTTCCGCTCCCGATCATCCGCTCGATGGAGATGGACACCCTCTACATCCCTCCCATGGAGTGGAACGACGCGATGCCCATGATGAACTGGCTGTCGTCGGGCACTCAGGTCACCTGGATCCTGCGGGACCTCGCCACGGGCCGCGAAAACGAGGGCATCCACTGGACCTTCCAGCGGGGCGACCTCGTGAAGATCCGCGTCTTCAACTCGCCCGACTCCTTCCACCCCATGAACCACCCCATCCATGTGCACGGCCAGCGGTTCGTGGTGCTCGCCCGCGACGACGTGCCCAACGACAACCTCGTCTGGAAGGACACGGCGATCCTGCCCGTCGGGTCGACCATGGACATCCTCGTCGAGATGTCGAACCCCGGTGACTGGATGCTGCACTGCCACATCGCCGAGCACCTCAGCGCGGGCATGATGTTCCACTTCACGGTGGAGGGGTAGCCCTTCCGCGGGTTTCGCGGACTCTTACGATTGAGTTGCGAGCGGAGTGAGGGTGGGGGCGGTGGAGTGCGCTTGCCGGGGCTTCGGATCCCGGCGGCAGCGCGAGAGGAGATGCATGGAGGAGGGGATGAGGGCGGCGATCGTACCGAGGCTCAGCCAACCTGTTCAGCTGGGACACTTCGTACTGGTCGTGGCGGGCACGGTAGGGGGAGGCGTCTGGACGCTGTCCCAGGCGCTTGCGGATCTGCGTGAGGAGATGCAGGGAATTCGGGTCGAGATCCAGGAGACCCGGCTCGAAACCCGGCTCGAGATCCAGGATGTCCGGATCGAGACGCGCGATCTGATTACGGACCTCAGAAAGGAACTGCGCCTGGAAATCGCGCAGGTGCGTTCGGATCTGAGTGGCCAAATGGAGGGGTTGCGCAGCGACCTGAGTGGGCAAATCGCGAGTTTGCGAGGCGAGTTGGCGAATCGCCGGTGACTTTGTAGCGCCTCACCACTCTCGGTGCTCGCGCGAGGTCATCCACGGACCCCCTACGGGACTTTTCAGGTCTTCCCGGAGGGTTTCCACCCCGTCTTCTTGTGGATGGCGACCGCCGCCACGACCATCACCAGCGCGAAGACTACCTTGAACCAGAGGGGCGAGAGCACCCAGACCCACGACCATTCGATGTGACCCGTCAGCTTCAGCCCGATGAAGAGCAGGGCGAGGAGCGAGAGAAAGCCCGGGCCACCGCGTCCCCGCCTGGACTTGAGGTGCCGGCGGACGGTGTCACGGGCGGTCTGCTTGCACTCCTGGGAGTCGTTGGCGTCGGCCATCCGGGCCTTCCGGGTTGTTCGTACGGGTCGCCGGGGTCGGACGGGGCCCGCTACGAATCAGGTCTCTTTCCGAAATACGGACTCGGGGCGGAGGGCATTCACCCGGTTGCTGCCAGCGGTTGCAGCGCGGTTGCAAGCGGACCAGAAGATTTTCCGGGTGTCTTCATCATTGAAAGACGAACGCTCAGCGTTCAGATTTCAATGAAGTTCCGATGCCTACCACCGGAACCAGAACCGCCGCCACAACTGGTCCTGGCGCTCCTGGAAGACATCCTTGCGGTCGCCGGTCCGGTCGACGGGCCGGATCCAGAACCGGCACCCCATGGGCCCGAAGGCCTGGGTTCGAGACACGCCCAAGGCGTAAAAGGGCTGGGTGAGACGCAGGAACTCCGCCGGGGCGTACTCCCGCCCCTCCTCGATCGCGGCGGCATGCCTCGTGGCTTCGGGGTCGCCGGCGATCCTGTGCCCGGGGGCGATTCGAAACAGTCGCATGCCCCGGTCGGTCAACTCGATCCGGAAGATGTACTCGGGGTTGCCGTCGCCGGCGAGCCAGCAGGGCGGAGGGTCGATTCCGACGCCCTGGCGGAGCTGCTCGAGCTGTGACTCCCGGTACTCGGCCCTTCCGACGGCGTCATCCCGCTCGCGTTCGGCGTCCCAGACCCGGCTGCGCAACGTGTCCTCGCGGAAGCGGCTCTCGCTGAGGCCGGCACGGAGCGAGTCGACCAGGGAATCGGGATCAGCGAGCATCTCCTCCCTGGTGGCCCTGAGCTCCCGGTCCAGGGTCCCGATCGTCCTGCGGGCGGCGTCCAGCGAGTCGCGCAAGTCGGCGGACCGTGCCGCCTGCCCGATAATGTCCTCGGCCTCCTCCGGGGTCAGGCCGTTGGCGCCGGCGAGACCGTCGCCAAGCTCGTCGGCGACCCTTTCCGTGTCGGCAAGGCGACGCGCAAGCGAGTCTCGAAGGGCCGTAGCCTCCCGCAGACGCCGGTCGCTCTCGGCCGCGGCGGCCCTCAGCGAATCGCGTTCGCCGGTGAGGCGCGCGGCCCTCTCTGCGAAGTCCTCCGGTACGCCGTTGTCGGCCAGCAGCGAATCCGCTTGCGCTGCGCGTATGCTCGCGTGGTCTCGCGCGCGCTCGGCGTCGAACACCCTGGTCTGCAGGGCTTCCACCGTATCGCGAAGCTGCCGCGCGTATTCGTACCAGGCGTCCGCGTTGCTCCAGGAAACGGTTTCCGTGTTCAGCAGTTCCTGGGTGAGGTGGAGATCGACTCTTGCAGTATCGAGTTGTGCCTCGGCCGTGTCGCGCTGGAATTGTTCGAAGCGGAGCAGGACCGCGCACGCGAGCAACAGGATGAAGACGACGATGCTGAACGTCTCGGCCAGGGTCAGCCCCAGCGCCAGCCCCTTGCGATAGTGCTTCTTCTCGGCGGGCAGCATTCGTCGGCGTCCGTCAGTGCTGTCGCCGGAATGAGGTCAGGCGCCTCCCGGCCCGGAGTGTTCCTGCCAGGGCTCGCCGCGTTCCGGCCAACACCTGCCGGATCCGGCCGCCCGACGCCTGCACCGGCTCAGCTCGCACGTTCGCAAGTGCGTCCGCTCTTGCGACCTGCAGCACCTCTTCGGACAGGTCCCGGGCCCGCCGCTCGGCGTCGTCAAGCGCCGCGCCAAGCTTTTCGTTGATCGATTGGGCCGTGCCGGGTACGGAGGCGAGCCCGTGCCGGGCGGCCTTCAGGGATGCGCTGAGTTCCTCGAACTCGGCGTTCATTTCCGCCGCGCGAATGGCGATACTGCGGATGCCCCGAGTCCCCTCGTGCAACTGGTCAACGGACTCCTTCCAGAGCGGCAGAGCCTCCTGACCGTCCACCGCATCGGCGATGCCCGCGAGCGCCTTCCTGGCCTGCTCCGCGCTTCCCCGCATGCCGGAGAGGGACCGGCCGAGCGCCGACGCGGCGGCGGCGGTGCCCTCCACCCCCCGCAAGGTGTCGGCGACTCTCTCCGCGGCGGGGCCCGCGACCCTGTTGATCCCGTCGAAGGTGGCTTCCGCCTTCTTGAGTTGGGCCTGCGCCCTGTCGAAGTGATTCCCGAGCCGGACCGGCACGTGGTCCAGGTGGGTCCCGAGCTCCCTCGCGGTTTCCTGCAGCGAGAGGAGCGCGCTTGAGCACAGGCCGCACACGCCCTTCAGCTGGTCCATCTGATGGGTGAGCGACTCCGCGGTACCGGCAACCTGACCGGTGTATGTGTCCAGAGCCTTGTACGTCGCGGCCGTTCTCTTTGTGCTGTCCGCGATTGTCGCCGCCGTCTTCGCCAGACCCGCGGACGAGTCCCGGAACTTGTTCGCCATGATGTCCAGGTCGTCGCGCGCCCGGTCGAGGCTCTCTTTCATCAGGGACACCGTCTCTTCGAGTTCCGACCTGGCGGTATCCACGATGTCCCCGGGCGACTCCTGCGACATCGTGAACCAGACGCGACCCGCGAGCCCCACGATGGTCGTCAGCAGCGCAATGCCGAAATTCCGGATCGAGCCGGTGGTGCCGCTGGTGTCCGTGCCCGGCGCGCCCCAGTCGAAGGTGATGAGTGCGGCAACCAGGGCCGCGAAGGTGAAGAGGAGCCCCAGGTAGTAGATCGCGTCGCCCTTGACGTCGCCGGGTACATCGCTGTCGTCGATGTAGACCTGGATGCCGATACCGTAGATGACCATGCACAAGGCAACGGCCGATGCGAGCCACCAGGCCCCGATGCCGAGAAGGTTCCCGAAGAGAATGATCGCGCAACCGACGGCCAGGACGATCAGCCAGGCGTCGCGGTGCTGTCTGCGCGTTTCTTCGGCGTGTGCGGCGGAGTGGCGTGCAGAGGCAGGCGTCATCCTTCCACCATGATCCATCTCGGCCGGGCGAGCGGCGACGCTCCCTGGTCCAGGAAGTAGTCCTCCCAGAAGCCGCGCAGCGTACCGCCCTGAATGCGGCCGGCGGTGCCCCGGCGGGCCAGCAGGAACACCGACACCTCGACTCCGGAGAGGTCGACGCGAAGGGTGCCGTAGTCCGGGGTGCGCGAGAGCGGACCGAAGTCCACGGGATCGCGGTAGAAGGAGATGTTGCGCGAGTTCTGGATCATGTCGGACACGACGAGGAGTTGGCGCGGGATGTCGGCTGCGCGGGGCTGAAATGCACTCACCGCGGCGACCTGTACGCCCTCCATGATCGGCGAGATCGAGTCCCCCGCGACGTTGAGCAGCGCGTCCAGCGTGCGCTCGAGCGGGGCCAGGAACTCGTCGCGGTAGCGCCGCTCCGCCAACTGGGGATTGCCCGTGACCGAAGACACGTCGTCCGGGTGCGCGGGCTTGCACACCCTGAGCACGGCACCCGTATTGCCCCTGCCCGCCTGCCCGACGGTGAAGATCCGTATCTCGGCCGTCTCGGGCGCGTCGTTCTGGATGAGCTCCAGGACGCGGGGTGCGCCCGAACCCTCCTGCACGTTGGTGAGCGTGTCGGAGGGGTCCACCAGGACCGCGATCTGGGCCGCGTACCGGCCGTCTTCGGGACAGTTGGCTGCGTCGAAAGCGCGCCGCGGTTGTTGGCCGCGAACGAACAGCGCGATCAAGACCAGCGCAGCGACCACGCCGATGACGGCCCCGGCCAGGTTCTTTCGCTTGTTCGCGCGTTTGCGTCGGTGCCGCCTCATGTCGGCACGGCCTTGTCGTGGGGGTCGAGCCTTGTGATTTCGTTCACAAGCTCCCGGCACTCGTCGTGGCAGTCCCTCAACTTCCGCTCGCGCTGCTCCAGCGCCTCGTGCATGAGTCGGCTCCGCTCCTCCGCCTCCGCTTCACTCATCAGCCGCGACCTGTCCGGAGGCTCCGGCAGATCCCAGTCGGCTGCCCACGAGGTCTGCCAGATTTGCGGCTCCGCCGTGGTCCGCGCTTCCCTGTTGGCGGTGCGGTACATGTCGAGCGCACCCCGGCAACTCTTTTCGAGGTCGCGGGCAAAGCCAACCAGATCGGTGTGCCGGGCATCGAGCTTGGTTAAGTCGCTCAGCGCGAGTTGCCGGGCCTCCACCGGATCGCGGAAGTCACTCCGCAGCTTGCGCCCGGCATCGTCGTGGAGCTCGTTGAGATGACCCAGAAGCTCGCGGCGGTCGTCGAGAAGCCGTTCCTCGGTGTTTCGTCGGCGCCGTTCCCGCTTCCCGTAGCCGGGGTAAGGGTCGTCGGTCTTGAACCAGTCCATCGCGGCCGCAGCGCACATGGCGAGCCCGATCAGGAGAAGCATCCACGAGTAGAACCCGGTCAGCCCGAACGGGCTTGCCCGGAAAAGGCAGAGAGCCTCCTGGTCCGCGTGGGTCTCGTCGGGCCCGCGCCAACAGGTCTCCGGCACGGAGTCGGCCGGCGGGACCTGCGGGGCCACCGACTGTTGCGCGACCAAGGTCGTGTCGGGCGGCACGGGATAGTCCGGCGGCAGCGCTTCCCGGTAGTGGGCAACGAAGAGGTTCCAGAATACCGCGACCGCAGCGACCGCGGTCAGCGCGGCCAGTCCGCCGACCCTCCGGCGGGGGTCACGGTGGTGAATCAGGCGCACCAATGCGGCGATCAGCCAACCGAGCACACCCACGTTCACGACGCTGATCAGGACCGCGTAGCTGGTGCCCGCGAGCAGTCCGCCTTCCACATTGGCCCCGAAGAACAGGCCGTTCACAAGGGTCTCGACAACGATCAGAGCGACCAGCAGTCCCCAATGCCAGCCGCGGCTCTCGGGGAAGTCGGCGTCGGCCGTGCGCGCTTCGTCACGCCTGAAGCGGTTGACCTCGCCGATCGCGTGTTGCGCGTCCCTGGCCAGCCCCGCAAGGTCGGGACGCTCCTCGGCAACAGCGTCCTTCATCTCCTTGCAGGCCTTTTCCACCAGAGGGTCGGCACCGCGGTTGGCCGGCGGCGGCCGCAAACGTTCCTCGAGCGCGGTGCGGTGGCGGTGGTACTCGTTGCGCCGTTTTGCGTACAGGTCGTCGCAGTAGGCCACAACCTCCGTTTCAACGTTGTCGAGCGTCGGCTGGCTGGTGTGCGGCTGGCCCTCGTGACCGCGCTCCCGACCGCGTTCCTTGAGCCTGAATCGCTCAACCAGAGATGAGGCGGTCGGCGTTGGCGCCATAAGTGTCCCCTGGTGTGAGAATTACCAAGTGCGGGCTCGGCTGTATCTTAGTGTAGCATTGTCCGACTCCTGCGCGAATTCCGCAGCACCGGACTCGCCGCGCCTTCTCCGGCTGAAGACGCAGTGCCCTGGCATTAGATACGGAGAGTCACACGCGGAAGTTGCCGCGGGCTGGCCCGGGTAGCCGCCCGTTGCTGGCAAGGCATTCCGGGGCGCAGCCAAAATGTCAACTCTGATTTCCACTATGTAAACAATACTTTACAGTCCGGACCCCTTGTTTCACCGCTCTCACGGGCTCCCCCGCAGCCGTTTTGCACCTTTTTCGGAATCCCGGTAGCTTTCGCAGTCCCCCAGTTCAATCGGGTTCGCCGGAACTGCCAAAACCGGCACCCGAACGCACCCTCAGAAGACGAGGAACGACACCCGATGGCCCACTCCGCGAAGCCCTTTGATTCCGTCAACGCCGTCCGCACCTGGACCCCCGCGTCCAGGGAACCGTACCACCTGGCCGAGGTTTTTGGAGAAGACTCTTTCGGACTCCCTCAGTTGCAAAACCACCTCGCCGAAGGCACCTACAAGCAGCTCATGGCGACCATCGAGCACGGCGACAAACCGACCGCCGAAGTCGCGGACGCCGTGGCTGCGGCGTTGAAGGACTGGGCCCTTTCCCGCGGCGCGACCCATTTCACGCACGTCTTCCAGCCGCTGACCGGCCGCACGGCCGAGAAGCACGACACCTTCCTCAAGGTCGGCAGGGACGGCCGCGCACTCACCGAGTTCGGGGGCGACCAGCTGATCAAGGGCGAGCCCGACGCGTCTTCCTTCCCCTCGGGCGGACTCCGCTTCACGCATCAGGCCCGGGGCTACACCGTCTGGGATCCGACATCGCCGGCGTTCATCCTGCACGGCGAGAGCGCGACCTACCTCTGTATTCCCACGGCGTTCGTGAGCTGGACCGGCGACAGCCTGGACTACAAGACCCCGCTGCTCCGGTCGATCGAAGCGCTGGACCGGGTCACCCGGCGCGCGCTGTCGCTCTTCGGAGACGACACGGGCCGCGTCTCGGCCAACCTGGGGCCCGAGCAGGAGTATTTCCTGATCGATCAGGAGTTCTACTACCGCCGGCCCGATCTCATCAACTCGGGGCGCACCCTCTTCGGCGCCAGGCCTCCCAAGGGCCAGGAGCTGGACGACCACTACTTCGGCGCGATCAACGACCGCATGATGGCCTACATCCAGTCCGTCGAAGCGGACCTCTTCCGGCTGGGCGTGCCCATGCAGACGCGTCACAACGAGGTGGCGCCGCAGCAGTTCGAATTCGCGCCGGTCTACGAGAACGCCAACGTGGCTGCGGACCATCAGCAGCTCATGATGCGGATCATGGAGAGGAACGCCGCCCGCTATGGGCTGGTCTGCCTGCTGCACGAAAAGCCCTATGCGCGCATCAACGGCAGCGGCAAGCACCTGAACTGGTCGTTCGGCACTCCTTCGCAGAACCTGATGGAGCCCGGCAAGTCGATCCACGAGAACGAGCAGTTCCTGTTCTTCTGCACGGCGGTCATGCGCGCCGTGGAGCGGCACCAGGACCTGCTGCTGGCGTGCGTCGCCAGCGCCGGCAACGACCACCGTCTGGGCGCCAACGAGGCGCCGCCTTCGATCATCTCGATCTTCCTGGGCGACGAAATCCAGGGGATTTTCGAGGAGATCGCGGACTCGGGCTCGGCCTCGGCCGGTGGAGGCAGTGGCGTCATGGATCCGGGCGTGGGCATCCTGCCGGACCTCCCCAAGGACTCGGGAGACCGCAACCGCACGTCGCCCTTCGCGTTCACCGGCAACAAGTTCGAGTTCCGCGCGCTGGGATCGGCTGTCAGCATCTCTTTCCCGGCTACGGTCCTCAACACCATCGTCGCGGAGTCGGTCGACGAGCTGACCAGCGCGGTGGAGGCCGAGATGGCCGGCGGCGCGAGCCTGAGCGCGGCCCTGGGCAGCGTGCTGTCGCGCGAGGTCACCGGATTCCGTCAGATCCTCTTCAACGGCGACAACTACACGCAGGAGTGGGTCGAAGAGGCGGCGCGGCGCGGGTTGGTGAACAGCCCAAGCGGCGCGGACGCGCTGCCGGACATCGTCTCCGCGAAGAACACGGCGCTGTTCGTCAAGTACGGCGTGCTCTCGGAGGAAGAGGTGCACTCCCGTTTCGAGGTCCTGGCCGAACAGTACGTCACCCGGATCACAACCGAGGGCGAGACTGCGCTAGGAATGGGGCGGACGATGATCCTGCCCGCAGCGGTGCGCTACCTCGGCGATCTGGCGGCGGCCAGTGGCGGCGGTGCCGGAACGGCGGGACTCGGTTCGACCGCGGGGACCGTCGGCGGCCTGGTTGACGAACTCGTCGCGGCGCTCGACGCACTCGACGCACAGCTCGCGCACGAGGATGACAGCGACGACATGAACGCGCACCTGCAGCATGTCCGCCACGGCGTGATGCCGGCGATGGATGCCGTGCGGGATGCGGCGGACCAGCTGGAGGGCCTTGTCCCGACCGACCTGTGGCCGCTGCCGTCCTACAGGGACATGATCTTCGTGCGGTAGGCAGGAGAGCGAAGGGATTCGGCACCGGTCCGTCGAGGCCGTGAGATCGGGCGGGGCGTCGTGGGCAACCGCGGCGCCCCGTCGGTTCGTCTACAGGAGAGTTCTTGGAACGCCCGAGTGAGTGAGGAGCCCGGATGAAGACGAAACTGTTGGTTTGGGGGAGGATGGGGTTGCGGCTGGCGGGTGCAGCTCTGGTCGTGCAGAGCAGCGGCCATCTGGATGGGGGGCCGCTGGGCGCACAGGAGCCGGTGACGCTGGGTGAGGCGGAGGCCGCATACGAGGAGTCGTTCTCGGTCGTCTCCACGGTCCGCGAAATGCCCGATGGCCGGGTGCTGGTCGCCGACGCGCTGGGCCAGGTCCTGGTGCGACTGGATCTGGACGCGGGCACGGCTGACACCCTGGGACGCGTGGGTGAGGGGCCGGAGGAATACCGGCAGCCGGATGCGGTGTGGCCGCTTCCCGGCGGCAGGACGCTGCTGGTCGACCTCGGCAACGGGCGGCTTACCGAGCTGAGCCCCGAGCTTGAGTTCGGGGACACGCGGCCGTACGCGATCGGCGAGCTCGGGCCCGGCCGGGAACTGGTCCTGGCCATTCCACAGGCCGTGGACGACCGGGGGCGGCTCTATTTCCGCAGCTTTGGCCGGATGGGTGGGGGCGAATTGGCGTCCGATTCGGCGTACATCCTCCGTCTGGATCTGGAATCCGAAGTCGTGGACTCGGTGGGCCGGATCAAGCTGCCGGGCACAACCACCCGGACGACGGGCAGTGGGAACAACCAGAACACATCGGTCAGCCCGATCCCGCTTTCGGCCGCCGACGCGTGGGGTGTTGCCGCCGATGGGCGTGTGGTGATCGTCCGTGCCGGAGACTACCGCGTGGACTGGGTCGGCTCCGATGGGGATGTCGTCAGCGGCCCGGCAAACCCGTATGAAACCGTGCGGATCCGGCGGGGCAAGCAGGAGGAGTGGGCGCATACACGGTCGGAGACCGGCGGCGGTCTCGGCATCTCGCTCGAGGTCGTGAACAACGCGATGACCATGACCGCCAGCCGCGGTGGGACTTCGGACGACGATGACCTGGACCAATACGATTGGCCGGACTACGCGCCTGCGTTCTACGGGCGTCCGGTGCCGGTGGACGGTGGGGGGCGCGCGTGGGTCAGGCGTCACCTGGAAGCCGGTGAGGCGCCCCGGTACGATGTGTTCGACGGGGCGGGCGAGCGGGTGATGGTCGTTCAGCTGCCCCCTGAGCGCCGGGTCGTGGGATTCGGCGACGGGAAGGTCTACGTGGTGCGAATGGACGAATACGGGCTGCAGTACCTGGAGCGTTACGCGCTGCCCTGACGGGGAGAGGCGAGCCCCTTAACCTCCACCACGCCGTTGCTGATCGTAGCACGCTGCCCCTCGGCGCGAGTGAGCCGCTGGATGCCGGATTCGTCCACCTGCACGACCGGCACCGTCGGGTAGCCCAGTTCGCGGGCCACCAGGATGCCAAGCATCAGAATGGCGTCCGGTCGGCCGAGCACGATGCCGGCGGGCGAAACCCCGTTGCGCAGCAGTTCCAGCATGATCGCGCTGGACGAACTGGATCCGATCGTGCGTTCCATCACCAGGATGCGGCCGGCGAGCAGCGCCCCGTACTGCGGATGGCGCGGATCGGCGACGGTGCCTTTCAACGGATCGACGCCGCCCCAGAAGCTGAGGGGCTTTTGGAGGACGAACAGGCGTCCGGCAGCGGACCCCGGCTGCAGAGCGGTGCCGGTCAGCTCCACAGACTCTCGTCCCTGGCGACGTGGCCGCGCGACGCCGACCGCACACAGTCCTCCAGGCTGCCATAGACCACGCCGTACCCGGTATTCGACGGGGTATAGTGCGCGAACTTGCCCGAATTCGTCATCAACACGCCGTCCGTCGGAGGCAGGATGGGAGTCACGACGACGCAGGTGTCGACGACGATCTCCACGCCGGCGTCCGCAAAGCGTTCGAGGCGGCCTGCTGCCTCCAGCCGGCGGTACTCCGAACGGCCGGTGCAGACATAGAAGGGTACGGCGAACGGGGCGCCGGGCAGGAGCGCTTCGAGACGGTCGAACTCGGTGAGGGAGAAGTGCGGGCTCCCCACGGCCACCGCGTCGATGCCGCCCGCGCCGGCCGTGCTTAGGGAATCGCGCACGGCACGCAGCTCGTCCGGGCGCGGTGTCAGGTCGGCACCGGCCCCGGGCGACGAGCCGCCCAGCGCGGTCGCGAGATCCGGCGCCTCGGGGGTGACGCCCACGACGTGGAACAGCCCGACCGCGCCCGACGAAGCCGCCGCGGCCCCCATGGCCTTGAGCTGGTCCTCGGTGACCGTGCTCGGGAGCCCGGTGATGGCGGCCACGCGGTCATCCACGGCAGCACCCAGCCAGGTGCCGAGCACCGGGTAGAAGACATCGCGGGTCTTCAACTCGGGCGCGACGGCGCTCGTGTCGACCACGACCGTTGCGTGACGGTTCTCGTCCAGGTGCAGCCCGGTGCGTGGTGCGCGTCCCGTGAGCGCGCAGCAGATATCCATGAAATCGCCGTAGCGGTTTGTGCGCGCGCCCAGCACCGAGTTGGCGAAGCACACCGCGTTGCTCTCGCCCCAGGCGACGTGTTCGCCCGGCGCGGGACGGTGTCCGGCCTGGTACGGTGCGCAGGTCCAGGTAGGGGCGCAGCCGAGTGCCTGGTACGCGTGCATCTGGCGGAGGGCCATCTTGCGCCTGTGGCCCCGCGACCGCACGCGAGAGGGGTGCAGCAGGTCGAGCGCGCCCACGTTGAGCGTCGTGGGCACGGCCACCGCACCCCCCAGCTCCACGAGCCGCTCGCCGAATTCGACGCCGCCGTCGCCGTGGTAGAGGCAGCCGTCGATGTGCGAGGAGTTGATCTCCACGAGTTCGCGCGCCCCGAGGATCTCTCCCATGCGCACGACGATGCTCATGGCGAGCTGCACCGCGGGGCCGCCGGCGGCGAGGAGCTCGGCCTCGCGCGGGGACAGTTCCAGGGAGGTTTCGGTCATTCCGTGGTTAACGTAGAATAAGCGGACGATTCGTGGGTAGGAGGCGATAGGAGCCCACACACAAGGAGGCAGCAATGTCAGCCTATCAACGATGTACAACGCTGGGGGTGCTCTTCGCGGCCACGTTGGGTGCGTGCGACGACACGACCACCGCGCCCGGAGAGCCGCTCACCATGGATGAGACCGAGGCACTCTACCTCGGAATGCAGGAGCTGGCTAGCGACACGGCCCGGAGTTTCGTTTCGGTAACGGCGAATGGCGGCGTGATCGCCTGTCCGCTGGGCGGGCAGGTAACGGCGGCTTGGGATATCAGGGAAGAGCAGGCGGGCGACACGGCCCGCCTGATCACGGACGTCACGCTCGACCCGGCGGGGTGTGTGCTGTCGAGCGAGGACTACGAGTTCACGCTTGACGGCAATCCGAACGTTCACACAGTCATCGCAGTCGGGATCGTGGGATCGACCTTCGAGTTCCAGATCGAAGGCTCCCTGACCGGTGGCGTGGACTGGCAACTGGACGGCCGCTCGGGAACCTGCATGATCGATCTGATTCTCAGCACGGAGATCGACACGACGGGAACGGATCCGACGCCCAGGGCCACCTTTTCCGGGACGATGTGCGGTCTGGAGGTGGAGTTCGACGCGGCGGTCACCGGAGTGGGGGGTTAGACGTGCGGGGGTCGGCGCGCCGGCGATGGGTGGTCCTGGGGATGGTGGTCGCGAGCGGGTCGGCGGCGTGCGGCGACGGCACCACTGAACCCGGAGAGCCGCTCTCGCCTCGAGAGGCTGAGGCGCTTTTTCTGGGGATGATGGAATTGGCAACCGATCCGACCCCCAGCCTCATTTCCGGGACTCTGGTGGATGGGGTGATGGACTGTCCTTTGGGGGGAGCGGCGATAAGAGTGTACGGCGAGGCGCAGGAGCCGTTGGAGGACTCGAACAGTTCAACCATCGAGATTACCCTCGATCCGGACAGGTGCGTGCTGTCGAGCGAGGGCTGGGATTTCACGGTGGACGGCAATCCGGAGTTCCGGGTCGTGATGACCTCTTCGAGCACGGGAACGGACCTGGAGTTCGAACTCGAAATGACGTTCGGCGGTGCGGTGGACTGGGAACTGGACGACCGCTGGGGGACGTGCGTGTTCGACATGGAATTCAAGGGTGGTACCGTCCGGAACTTTGCCGAGCCGCAGTGGTTCGGTGGAGGCACGGGGACGGTGTGCGGGGTGGATGTCGAACGCTTTGACCAGGGCTCCGGCGCGCCCGTAGGGGGCGGCTAGCCTTGGCAGTCGCCATCGACAGCATCATCAACTGCGACGACCCCCGGCCACCGGGTGAAGAGATCGGCCGTTCCCGCGAGGGGCGGCCGATTCTCGCGTACACGATCGGGACTGGGCCGCTGCGTGTCAGCCTGATCGGGGGCTGCCACGCCGACGAGCCGGTGGGGCCGCGGTTCCTGGACCGTCTGGTGCGTTACCTGGCCGGTCCTGCCGGGGCGGAACTGCGGGGGGCGGCCACCTGGTCGGTGATCCCGCACGTCAATCCCGACGGCGCACGGGCCAACGCGGCGTGGCAGACACCGGGCGCCGACCGGTACGACTTCGTCCAGTATCTGCGCCACCGTGTGCGGGAACTCCCGGGCGACGACATCGAGTTCGGCTTCCCGTGCGGCGACGGCGACCCGGGCGCCCGCCCTGAGAACCGGGCCGCGTGGGACTTCTGGCGGGCGGGCGCGCCGTACCATCTTCACGTGAGTATGCACGGCATGAGCGTGGCCGCCGGCCCGTACTTCCTGGTCGAGCGGTCCTGGTGGCCCCGTTTCGGAGACGCAGCCGCGTCGCTCACCCGCGCGGTCGGGGATGCCGGCTACACGCTGCACGACGTCGAGCGCCACGGCGAGAAGGGGTTCCACCGCCTGGGCCGTGGCTTCTGCAGCCGCCCGGACAGCCGCGCGATGAGCCAGCACTTCCTTGACATCGGGGACAGCGAGACGGCCGCGCGTTTCCGTCCCAGTTCAATGGAGGCTGTGCGCGCGCTGAGCGGCGACCCGCTCACCCTGGTGACCGAAATGCCGCTGTTCATCATCCCGGGGGTGGGGGCCGAATTGGGGCCGCCGGATCCCGTGCTGACGAGGTGGCGCGAGCGGATCGCGGACTGGGAGGCGCGCCTGCGGGCGGCTGGCGAAGGCGATATGGGTGCGGCCGCAGGAGGCGAGGAGATGGCCGGGCGCGAGGAGACGGCCGTGCGCGAAGAGATGGCCGCGGCCGGCCTCACAGCCATGCCCGTCCGCGACCAGGTGCGGTTTCAGTGGGCGTTCATCCGGACGGGGCTTCGGGTCGCAATGGACTCGAAGCCCGGGGGCGGTCGCTAACTCTATTCCCCCAGCTCGGGCTCGGGCCCCGGGTCCTCCAGGAGGAACATCCGGATGCACTCAAGGAACTCGTGCGCGACCTTCCTCGGACTGGTCAGCGGGAGACCCATGTCCCGGCTCACCTCCAGGCCCTCGCCGACATCCTCGATGCGCCAGAACACCAGCGTCGGCTCGCCGGACAACATCGTGATCGTGACGCCTCTCACCATTGCGTATTTCTCCCAGTCAGTGAACGATCCCCCCTCATAGACATACCAGTCTACGCCTCCCGGCCGTGCAGAACGCCGTGACCGGCCTCCATCTCACTGGCGCCGGGGCCCGCGTCTGACGAACATCTCCACATGACGTTCGACATCGTATTCGTGCTCGGACTGACCCTGGCGGCTCTGGTCCTCTTCGCCCTCGACCGGCTGCGGATCGATCAGGTCGCCATGGCGATCCCCGTCCTGCTCCTTCTGAGCGGCATCCTCACGCCCGCCCAGGCGGTGTCGGGCCTGTCGAGCCGCGCGACGGTGACGGTCGGGTCGATGCTCGTGCTCGGGCTGGGGCTCCGCAAGACCGGTCTCGTGGCCGCCATCGGGGCGTGGGCGCGCACGGCTCCGCTCGGCGGCAAGTACACGCGTCTGCTCGTCCTCTGCCTCGTCTGCGCGTTCCTCTCCCCGTTTCTCATGACCACCGCCGTCGTGATGGTGTTCATACCCGTCTTCATCGCGCTCGCCGATCAGGCCGGGGAGCCGCCCTCCAGGTATCTGATGCCGCTCTCCTTCGTCTCGATCCTCGGGGGCACCGTCACGCTGATGGGGACCTCCACCAACCTGGTCGTGCACGGCGAAGCGATGAGCCGGGGGTTCGACGAACTCCGCATGTTCTCGATCACCCCGCTGGGCCTGATCTGTCTCGCGGTGGGCCTTCTCTATCTCTTCACTGCCGGGCGGGTACTCCTGCCGCGACGCATCCGGCCGCCCGACCTGGCCGGCAAGTACGATGTCCGCCGGTTCGTCACGGAACTGCACGTCCCGGAGGACTCGCCCGCGAACGGCCGCACGCTGGCCGAGCTCGGATGGGGCGAACGCTACGACGTCACCGTGCTGGACATCGAACGGGATGAACGTGAGATCACGGCGCCGCACGGGGACCGCCACATTCAGCCGGGCGACATCCTGTACGTGCAGGGTTCCGCCGAGAGCCTCGTCGACCTCGCGCGCAGGCAGCGGCTCAGGACCCCGGTGGAAGGGGAGGAGCACGACCTGGACCTGACGAGTGGGCGCGGGCGGCTGGTAGAGGTTCTCGTAGCGCCCGGCTCGAGTCTCGCGGGCCGGACACTCCGCGACCTGGACTTCGGGCAGCGCTTCGATGCGACGGTACTCGCGGTCCAGCACCACGGCGTCACGGTGACCGAAAGGCTGGCGGAGCTCTCGCTGCGCGTCGGCGACCTGCTCCTGGTACATGGAACGACGAGCGCCCTCCAACGGCTCGCCGACGACCCCGGGTTCGTCCCCATGGCCGAGGTGAAGACGCCGGCCGGCGGCAGACCGAGAGCGGGCGTTGCCGCGGCGATCATGGCGGGCGTCGTGCTCAGCGCCAGCCTCGGCTTCCTCGACATCATGACGGCCGCGCTCACCGGCGTCGGCCTGATGGTGTTTACGCGCTGCGTGCACGTGGAGGAGATCTATTCGGAGGTGGAGTGGCTGGTCATCTTCGTGCTGGCCGGACTGATTCCGCTCGGCGGGGCGCTCGAGACCACGGGGGCGGCACAATTGCTTGCAGATGGGGTGGTTAGCCTGACGGCGCCGCTGGGCGAGGCCGGGCTCATCGCGGCCTTCTACCTGATGACCGCCGTCATGACCGCCATCGTGTCCAACGCGGCGACGGCGGTGATGCTGACACCCGTCGCGATCCTGGCGGCCACGCAGGCCGGCGTGAACCCCTACGCGCTCCTCGTGGCCGTCATGTTCGGGGCATCGGCCTCCTTCGTCACGCCCTTCGGCTATCAGACCAACGTCATGATCTACGGGCCGGGCGGGTATCGCTTCTCGGACTTCGTGAAGGTGGGCGGCCTGCTCAACCTCATCCTGCTCGTCACGGCCAGCCTCTTCATTCCGCTGTTCTGGCCCAGCTAGCCGCTACCGCGCGAGCGGATCCCGCGTCTTCAGGTCCGGGAACAGCGCGAAGTCGCGATCCCTGGTCAGCAGCTCTTCAACGCCGTGGGCCAGGCAAATTGCAGCCACGCGTGCGTCGTGGACGACCGGACCTCGCACGCGAGGCCGGCGCACGAAGCGCTCAAGGATGGCCGCGAATCCACCCGTTTCCCCGATCAGGCGGTTCGAGGGCGAATCGATCCAGGCCTGCAGCTGGCTCCAGGCCTCGTCCTGAGACGACTCCGCGCCGCGCCAGATCCGGCGGTTGGTCACCACGCTGAGGAATTCGTAGCAGCAGGGCCAGGGGATCGCCCACCGGCGACCTCCCTCCGCCAGCGCCCGCAGCACCTCCTCGGCCGCCTCGTGCGCGCGGGTTTCGCGGCGGTGCGCGTAGACCAGCACGTTCGTGTCGACCGCGATCATTCGCCCTGCGGGTGCCCGTAAATGACCTCGGACAGATCCTGCCAGCTGTAGGCTTCGAGGGGGTCGTCGCCGTTCGGGTCACCGACGCCGAGGTCCGGCATCCGGTAGCCTTCGGCCGGCTGGGAAGCCTGCAGCACCAGGCGGAGCCCCTCTTCGACGACCGCCCTGAGCGGGACTCCCGCGCCACGGGCGTGTCGCTTGGCCCGGGCGAGCAATTCGTCGTGTATGTCGATGGTCGTCTTCATGTACCCATATTGCCCATATTAATCTATATGGGCAATATGGGTCATCGCTTCACGGCTTGGAAGCCTCGACCATCCAGTCGTTGCGACAAGTCGCCAAGGGCTTGTTCCACGATTTCGCTCCGTCAGCTCTCAAACCCAGGCCAGCCGCTCCGATCAGTGACGAGGATCACTCAAGTAGGACCTGCACCGGCCGCTGCTCCCGCCCGGTCTTCCGGCAAGGGTGTAGATATACGCATGGTCATACCCGGCTTCATGCAGGGACTCGTGGAAAACGGTGCGCGCGAAATCATCCGATGCGGGATTGATTCGAATTCTGTTCCGCCATGGCCACATCGAATCAGTCCACATGCCATTCACCGCCCTTCCAGTATGCGGGTTGCGGAGACCGGGAGTCGTGCCAATCCGTGCGCTTCTCAAGCCACCGGCGGAGTCCGAGAAAGCTTGGGCGCAGGTTGTGTCGTCATCGAAGCTGGCCAAACTCAACGCGGTCTCCATCGCCGCAATCCAATTCGTCGACTTCTTCGTTGGTCCACCACTGTGTTCCTGTCTGAGCCTGACCGGAGGAAGGAGTGAGGCACAGACAAATGAGGACCGCGGAAGCCCTGCGTGCGAGTGTGCTCACTGCTTCCGCACTCCCTCCGCGTCCAGATCCCTCATATACTTCTCTTCGTCTGCCAACGCGGCCGCAACCACCTCCTGCGGAGGATCAGCGTAGTCGACATACCCCAATCCATCCGTGGTACGTAACTCCAGCTTGCCGTTCCGGACCAACACACGCACTGCGATCGTCCGACAGCAGTCGGTCGGGTCTTCCTTGTTGTATACTTCGAAGACCAACTCGGACTCTTCCGCGAAGAGAGGGCTCAGCAGCCACGGCGCTTCGGGCGAGTCCTCAAACATCTCGTCTTCGAGTCCCCGCAGAGCGGTTGCCAGCCGGTGGCTCCACTCCGTGTTTGCTTCGGCGATGTGCTCCCAGCCTCCCATGAGCAACCTCGCAGGACGCCGACCGTTCATGTGGGCGGCATGGACGTCGAGCGCGGCCTGGATCATGGCATCCGCCGCTTCGCGGTCATCCGCCAATTCGTCAGCATCCGCGAGGTTGTCTCCAATGCCCGTGCAGGCTGTCAGCAGGGATGCCAGTGCCAGCACAGCTACCGGGGTCAAAGTCTCGGGGTCTTCATCGGATCTTGCCCTCGTTGTGGGGTGGGCGGAGTACTCGTACCTCCCAACAAATGACGGGGGGCAGACCGTCTGGCAAGTGACCGCGACCGCGACAGGACCGCGACCGTGCCACCGTTCTCATGGCCTGCCGACCCCTGGCACTCTATCTTGATCAATAGTCGCCGGGGGCATCCTGCTGGGCGGACACGCCGCACAATGCGGGATTGAGAGCGAACCCCAATGACCTGATCCGGCTGATACCGGCGTAGGGAGCGCGGCTGGCCAACCGGCGGGGTCCACCCGCTGATGGCCGGGCGCTCCGTCCCGGCGGCGACGCGGCGGCCGGGCGCAACCGATGATGCCATGATCAAGCCAATGGACCCCCCGCCGACCCCCGGCAC
>CAZRQE010000023.1:0-25575 GCA_964602175.1 uncultured Gemmatimonadaceae bacterium
GCCCCGGCTGGGGCCGTCAGGAGCACAAGCGGCCGTGCCCAGCGCAGCGGCGGCCGCGCCACCCGCAATTGAAGTCCCAATAAAGCGGCGGCGGTCGATCATGGTCTTTTCCCCCACCCCTATCCCCTGCGGCGCGGAGCCGGCGGCAGCGCATCCACGAGTTCGATCATGCGGGCCTGCTGATCCTCGTCGGGCAGCCCGCCCAGGCCGGCACCCAGATTGTCGATCATGTGCTCCGGGTTGCTCGTGGCCGGCGTCACGCACGTCACCGCCGGATGCGCCGCCGCGAACTTGATGAAGAACCGCGCCCACGAATCGGCTCCGAACTCCTGCGCCCACTCGGGCACCTCGCGGTCGCCGATCCGCTCCCACAGGCGGGTCCGCCCGAACGGCACGTACACCAGGATCGCGATGCCCTGGTCCTCGGCCACCGGGAAGATCTCGTCGGCAGCGCTGCGGTTGTCCACCGCGTAGTCGATCCCGATGAAGTCCAGCGGATAGTCCCGCATGGACTGCACGAGCGCCGGATACTGCCGCTTGCTGGTGCTGGTGATCCCGATGTAGCGGATCCGCCCCTCCTGCTTCAGCTCCTCGAGGATCCCCACCTGCGTGGGCGGGTCCCCCAGGTTGTGCACCTGGATCAGCTCCATCTCGTCCACGCCGAAGTACTCGAAGGAGCGCTCGATCTGCGCCCGCGCCTCACCAGCATCGGCCGATCCGCCTCCCCGCCCCGCCACGTTGACCTTGGTCGCCCAGAAGATCCGGTCGGAAATCCCCGCCTCCATCGCCAGCCGCCCGGCAACCTCCTCCGAGGCGCCGTAGCTGGGCGCCGTGTCGAACACCGTGCCGCCGTAGTCCACAAAGGTCTGCAGGACATCGCGAAGCTGACTCACGTCGTCGCCGCGGGCCAGACGCGAAAACGTCGCGGAGCTCCCCAGGCCCACGATCGGTATCCGCTCGCCCGTCGCAGGGATCGCGCGGGTCATCATCTCCTGCCGCGCCAGCGCGCGCAGAATCTCGGGGCTCAGGGTGACCGCCGCTCCGGCAGCCGCGGTGGTACGAAGCCAGTCTCTTCGGGTCAGCATCCTGGAATCCTCCTCAGGGGTGATGCGAACGGTGATGCGCCGGACACACTCTTCCGGCAGGTTGTCAAGGTGGTCGGCAGTCAGGCGTCCCGCCAGTCCAAGGACAGCAAGGAGTTCGTTTGTGTTGGCCTGCCTCATCGAAAAGCAGACGCCGGCGCAGTCCCGGCCCCTGCGCGCGACCAACCTTCCGCTTCCCGAGCCGGCCTCCGGCGCGATCCGCATCCGCGTCACTGCCTGCGGGGTCTGCCGCACGGACCTGCATGTGATCGAAGGGGATCTGAGGGCGGCGAACCTGCCGCTGGTCCCCGGCCACCAGGTCGTGGGCGTGGTGGACGCACTCGGAGCCGGCGTGAGGCGTTGGCGGCTGGGAGACCGCGTCGGAATCGCGTGGCTGCGCGGCACATGCGGGGCGTGCGGGTACTGCGCGAGCGGGCGCGAGAACCCTTGCCGCGAATCGAGCTACACGGGGTATCACCGCGACGGTGGCTACGCCGAGTCCGCCGTGGTCCACGAAGACTTCGCCTACCGGATCCCGGCGGGCTTCGAAGACGCCGCGGCCGCGCCGCTGTTGTGCGCGGGGATTATCGGCTACCGGGCACTCAGGCGGGCCGAGGAACAGGCCAACGAGGCGCTGATCGCGCTGAAGAGGGGCGAGATCGACGGGTCCGGGGTGCTGGTCACGCGTGGGGGATAACCGCTTGTAGTCCGCGGCTCCTGAAATAGTCCCGAGATTCCCGCCCATGGTGCCGAGATTCCCGCCCATGGTGCCGAACATTCTCCGCCCTGCGGGGTCACAACATGGATGAGAAGACTTCCCTGCCTGATCCCGGTCCTTGTCCCGGCTCTTGCCCTGGCCAATCCCTTGTCCGTACCACCCACGGCTGCGCAGGAGACACGGGACGCCACCGCGGTGACGGTGACGGGCAACGTGGTGGATGACGCGACCGGACAACCCGTCGCCAATGTCGTTGTGGTCCTGGAAGCGCTGGGCCTCACCCTCGTGACCGATGACCAGGGCCGGTTCGTCCTCGACAGCGTTCCTCGCGGCGTATACGACCTGCGCTTGATTCACCGGGACTACCAGCGTCTCGACGGGGACCTGACGATCGACCGGCCCGGCGAATTCCTACTCGGCCTGACGCCCATCGGGGACCCAAGCGAGGGAATGATCACGGGGATCGTGGGGGTGGTCACGGATGAGGCGAGCGAGCAGCCCGTTCCCGAGGTCGTCGTCAGCGTTGACGGAATCGGACGCGCGACCGTCACCGACGAGGACGGCCGCTTCAGCCTGTCCGAGATGGTCCCCGGGCGACACGATGTCGTGTTCACGCATCTCGGATACCGGCGGCGCTCGGTGTCGATCGAGGTGGAGGCGGCCCATGTCGTCCGGCTGCAAGTCGAACTGGCAGTCGAGGCGATTGCGCTGGACCCGATCGAAGTGACCGTGGACAGACAGGACAGGAATCTGCAGAGCGTGGGATTCTACCAGCGCGAGGAGGACGGCTGGGGCGATTTCCTGGACCGTGAGGATCTCGAATACTGGAATCCTGTTCAGCTCACCTCTGCATTGACACGGTTTCCGGGGGTGACAACCGTGGCCGATCCTCGAATGCCCAGCCGCGGCTTTCTTGCACTACGCAGGCAGGGGACAACGTGCATTCCGACCGTCTACCTGGACGGTGTCCGGATTGGCGGGGGCCGTGACCCGGCCGGGATCGATGACATCGTAAACCCCGATGTCGTAGCCGGCGTGGAGGTCTATCGCAACACTGCGGGCATGCCGCCGCAGTACTGGGGCACGGGCTCCGCCTGCGGCGTGGTCCTCATCTGGCTTCGGCGGGGGGGATAGGGGGGCAGCAGCTGGCCGGGATGGGGATGGGTCGGTATCATCCTGCCAGCGCGACGTGAGGTTCTATCTCGCGTTCGATCTTCCGACGCGACGGTTCGGCGCACTCGAGATCGTAGCGAACCTGGAGACGTATCCAGAATTCGGCAGTCGTGCCAAAGTAGCGTGCCAACCGCAGCGCGGTGTCCGTCGTGACGCGACGCCTGCCGAGCACGATGTCGTTGAGACGCGGTCTCGGAACTCTGAGTGCCTGCGCGAGCCGATAGACGGTTAGTCCAAGGGGTACAAGGAACTCATCTCGGAGAATGTCTCCGGGGTGCACCGGTGATAGTTCACCGCCAGCGACCACGTCCGAAAAGTCGACCTTTCCTCGGTCGACATCGCTTCTTGTGATCGTCATCGTATGCCTCTCTTAGTGATAGTCGGTGATCTTCACATCCCAAGCCTCGCCGTCAGACCCACGAAAACAGATCCGCCATTGGTCGTTGACCCGAATGCTGTGCTGAACACGGCGGTCACCCTTCAGGGCCTTGAGTCGGTTACCAGGCGGCGCCCTCAAGTCTCCCAGCAGTTGTGCCGCATCAATCATCAGTAGCTTCGCTCGCGCTCGGCGCTGCATCTGGTGGGGCAGCCCCCGAACAGTGTGTCCCGCGAAGACCGCCGCCGTCCGCTTGTCAGCAAAGCTCGGATCATCCACGCAGTCTAACGTAACGGCAGACGGTACGTATCAGCAAATCTTCACAGCGCGTCGACGGATGAGCTCCATTCACGAACCGACCGCCACCACCACCTTCCCGCCGGCCCGCCCCGACTCCAGCAACTCGTGCGCGGACGCCGTGTCCGCAAGCGGGAACACCTCCGCGACGCGCACTTCCAGCTGCCCCGCGCTCAACCATGCCGTCAGATCCCGGATCGCGGCCTGGCGCGCCGGGGCCGGAAGCAGGTAGCCCTGCACGAAGTGGATGCGCAGGTCCTTGAAGGCGAGAGGGTAGTATGCGAGCGGCAGCTCCGGCCCCGACGTCGACGAATACGACGCGATCGTGCCGTGCGGGCGCAGCAACTCCAAGTCGGTCGCGATGTTGGCCGCGAGGTCGACCTCGATCACTCGATCCACCCCCTCGCCACCGGTGAGATCAAGCACCCGCGCCGCCACGTCCTCGCGGCGATAGTTCACCATGTGGCGCGCGCCGCCCCGCACCGCCACCTCCCCCTTCGCGCCGCCACTCACCGTCGCGATCACCTCGGCCCCGCTCAGCGCCGCGATCTGCACGGCCATGTGTCCGACCGCCCCGGCCCCACCCTGCACCAGCACTCGCTGCCCGCGCACCGGCCCGTCCCCCAGCACGGCATAGTGCGCGGTGCACCCGGGGACCCCCAGCCCGGCCCCGACCGACCACGGCACCTCGTCCGGCAGCCGCACCGCCTGCCCGGCGGGCACGGTCACCCACTCGGCCGCCGTCCCGAACGGCCGCGCCCCACCCTGCGCGTTCCACACCCAGACCCGCTCCCCGATGCGCCCCGCGTCGACCCCGTCGCCGACCGCGTCGATCGTCCCCGCACCGTCCGAGTGCGGGATCACGAGCGGGTGCCCCATCGCCATGCCGAGCCATCCGCCCCGCTTCTTCGTGTCGGAGGGATTGACCCCGGAAGCCGCGACGCGGACGCGAACCTCCCCCCGCCCCGGGCACGGCGTCTCCACATCCCCGTGCTCGAGCACCTCCCGCGCGGGGCCCGTCGCCCTGTACCAGACAGCCTTCATCGCTCAGCGGGGCCGAAACCACACCGTCCGCTCGACCCCCTCAGCCCGGAAACAGGCTCCGGTCGATCGCCGGGACGAGCTTCAGCGCGTTCTCGTAGTAGATCTTGCGCAGGACGTCGTCGGGGAGGCCCAGGCCGTACATCTGCCAGAAGGCGTGGTAGCGGCGGTAGTAGTCGAAGTAGTCGTCCTCGGTCTCGAAGACGCGGAAGTACGTGTGGAATTCTTCCTGGTTGTACGAGTCCTTGCCCATCAGCACGCGGTCCCCGTACTCGGTCAGCCAATCGCGCGCGAACCGCGGCTGCCGGCCCAGTTCATACACGACCGCGCCGAGGCCGACGTACATGTTCGGGATCTCGTCGAGCACCTCGCCCAGGCGCGCGAGATCGTGCCCGAGCCAGCCGAGGTGCGCCGCGATGAAGTTCGTGTTCGGATGGTTGCGGAAGAGGTTGTGCTGCTCGCCGATGATCTGCTCGAAGGGCGGGAACTGGCCGGGAGGCCGGATCCGCCGCGGCCGCAGCCGCAGTTCGAGCCAGCGCTCGTTGAAGCGGTCGTGGGGCTGCCAGAACTCTGCGGGGTCGGCGGAGTGGATGAGCACCGGAATCCCCAGCTCGCCGGCCTTGTCCCACAACGGCGCCAGGCGCGGGTCGTCGACCGGAATCCGGTTGCCGTCGGTGTCCCGATCAGCCATTCCCAAGCCCTTGAAGATCTTCAGGCCCGCGGCACCGTTCCTCACGTCCTCTTCCAGCTGCGCGGCGGCCTCCTCGCCCCAGCCGGGCTCCCCGACGCCGAAGAAGTTGGTGTTGGCGAAGAAGACGAAGCGCGTCGGATGCCGCGCTGTCATGTTCTCGAGCCCCTCGGCGAGCGAAAAGCCGCTGCCGCCGGAGAGGTTCACCATCACCGCCATGTTGAGTTCGTCCATCTCCCCCACCAGGCGGTCGACGTCGGCGGCCGACATGCGTTCCCCGCGCTGATGGCCGTGAATGTCCACGAACGGGAACTTCGCCCGGGTGAGCGGATTCCCCGGCACGACCAGCGTGTTGCGCGGCTCGTAGTCGACGATGGTGACGTCCTGGGCCGCGAGCGGGGCGGCGCCGGGAAGCGCCGCGAAAAGGAGCGCGGCGAGGCCCGCTGGCCGGCGCCCGCCCGCTGCATCACTCCAGGACATCGTTCTCCTCCCCATCAGTTTTTCACTCCGCTTCAGGTCTTGCGGATCTTCATCATCAGGTAGCGTTTGTGCGCGGCGAAGCCGGCCGGATCCAGAACGGCCGCGCTGCGGACCGCGGCATCTCGGGCCCGCTCCGCCACGTTCTCCAGAACGTAATGGAGTGCCGGGCTTTTCGCCCGGAGCTTGTCGTGCGCGAAGTCGAGGGCGGGGAGCCCGATGCGGTCCGCAAGCAGGCGGGCGAAGCCGAGAGTGGGCAGCACGTTGGCGGTAATGTCGGCTTCGTGGGCCACCCTGTACCCGTGCTCGGCCAGGCTGGCGCGGAAGGCGTCGAGCCTCCATCCGGAGCGGTGGGCGCGGCTGGCGGTGAGCGCGGCACTGGTGGGCGCGGCGCGGGCCGGGGGATGCCCCACCCGGAAGTAGTCCGCCACGATCCATG
Source organism: uncultured Gemmatimonadaceae bacterium (assembly GCA_964602175.1). Classification (GTDB taxonomy): domain Bacteria; phylum Gemmatimonadota; class Gemmatimonadetes; order Longimicrobiales; family Gaopeijiaceae; genus Bin94. Next base: position 6,292 of record CAZRQE010000023.1, read on the forward strand.
TGCCAGATTGTGCCATGATTTTGTCCAAAACGGCAAAAACGCCGTCAGGGTCCATGTACTGCAGCGACTCCGCGTGGATGATCGTGCCAAAATATGCCTTGAATCTGTCAACATCGATGTCTTCGAAGCGGCAACGCAGGACGGGGATGCCCGGATACGTGGTGCGGATGTGGTCCGCCTGGAAGCGATCGGGGGTGAGCCCGGTGACGTTGTGCCCGGCGGCGGCGAGGAGCCCCGGCATGCCGCCCATGCCGCAGCCGGCGTCGAGGATCGGGGCGGCCGTGATCGGGGCGTCGGGCGTCGGCGCGTCCGGCTTCTCGATCAGGTCCAGCAGCAACTCCGCGTATCGGCGCTGGGCGCTGTGGAGCGCGTCGAAGCTGATCGTCTCGGGCGGCGTGTCCGGATCGTCGAAGTAGCCGTAGTGGAGGAAATCCCCGGGCAGCATGCGGTTGTACAGTGCCAACTGGGCGTTGGCATGCACGGTTGGGACGCGGCGGTGCACCCGTCGGCGACGGAGCCAGCGAAACACATGATGCGGCAAGAGCGCACGTCCGAGGACCTGCTGCAGGACCCAGCGGCCGCTCAGGCGCCCGCCACCGCTACCCGCGCTCACTCCACCGCACCACCGCTCGCCCGCCCCCGCCTTCTTGGATCGGCCACCCCTTCGAGCCGGCCGTCCTCCAGCCAGCGCACGGCGTGGATCGACCCCATGTTCGCGTCCCGGGGGCTGACCGGGAACAGGGCATGGCCCCGAGCCTCCAGTTCGGCGAGGGCCTCGTCGCCGAAGTCCCCCTCAATCTCGGCCGACGCGATGCCGGGGTGCGGATGGCCGAACCGCGGGGCCTGCACCACCTGCTCGCCGTCCATCCCGTACTCCACGAAGTTGGCCGCGCCCTGCAGCAGGCACTCCATGAGCGAGCGGCTGGGCGTCGCCATGACCAGCGCGGGCCGGCCGTCGCGGTAGAGCCAGAGTTGCGTGGAAAACCCGACGGGGAGGTCGGTGTACTTGCGCAGGTAGGTGGCGCGGTTCATCACCACGCCGTCGACATTGATCCCGGTGCCGAAGGGCTCGGACGAGCTGGAATGCGTTCCCGCGGCCACGTTGCCTTCGGCGTCGACGATCACGTTGCCGCAGGTGGCGGCCGCGAAGCCGATGAAGGGTCGCGGCGGATTGTTCCGGATGTCCCGCCACACGCGGCGCGCGTTGTCGGGCGAGATGAAGTCGTCCTGGTTTGCAGGGTTGACGTCGGCGCCGCGGAGCCACAGTTCCTGCGCCACCCGCATCTGGGTGTGCAATGCTTCGACGCTCTCGGTGGGCGGGCCCATCGAGCGCAGGTCGGCGGCCTCGAAGACCTGCAGGCCGAGCAGGAAGAGAAGACCGCTGGAGGGCGCGATCTCGTAGTCCCGGTAGGGCGCGCCGCCCGGTTCCCCGGACTTCCACGGCGGGGACACGAAGCCCTGCATCGCGACGAGGTCGTCCATGGTGATACCGCCGCCGCGCCGCGCGACCTCGTCGACGAGCTTGCGCGCGAACGGACCCGTGTAGAAGTAGTCGCCGCCCTCGTCGCGGAGGCGGGTCATGGTCGCGGCGAGTTCGGGGAGGTGCACGGTGTCGCCCACCCCGAGGAGGTAGCCATCACGGAACCAGTTGTCGCGCCCCGGACCCGCGAAGCGCCCCACCATCTTGCGGTAGTGATGCGTGTAGGCCCAAAGCGTGTGGTCGATGACGAAGCCGTTCTCGGCAAAGGCGATCGCGGGCTCCCACAGGTCCTGCCAGGGGAGGCGTCCGTACGCACCGTGGGCCGCCTCGAGGCCCCGCACGTAACCGGGCACCATGGCGCCGAAACCCGTCCAGGAGCGCGCCTCCTCGTAGGGCTCGCTGGCGGGGGCACCGCTGGGGAAGGCGAATGCGCCGCCCGCGGTGGAGAGTTCGCCGCTGGCCGCATGGTAGCAGGTGACACCGAAGCAGCCGCCCAGCGTGGTCATGGCGGGTTCGAGGACGCACTGCACGAGGGCGGCCGTGATGTAGGCGTCCGCCGCCGTGCCACCCCGTTCCAGTGCCCAGAGCGCGGCTTCGGTCGCATACGGATGGTCGGTGGTAGCCATCACGCCCGAGCCGACGACCCGAACGTGCGCGCCGATCGGCTGGGCCGGCTTCATGTCGACACGGGACATGGCGGCCCAGTCGCGCTCCCCGGGGGTGCCGCTGCGGCCTGGGAAGTCGGCGGGCGAACTGGTGCCGGGCGAGGCACCGTCCGAGCAGGCGGTACCGCCAACGACGCCGGCAGCAATGGACGACTGAATGAATGAGCGGCGATCCATGGTGTTTTCCCGTGCTCGGGAATTCACGTGATGGCGATCCAGCGTGAGAGCGCGTCCCGGACGGCCTGGCGGTCTCCGGGGGCCAGAATGCCAAGTTTACGAATGATCATAGTGCGGTCCAGCGTGAACAGCTTGAAGCGGACTTTGCAGGGAACACTCAGATTGGCGTCACGCCAGGCGCCAAGGATCACGTCGCTTGGCCACTCGCTCCTGGTCGACGTGATCATGGCCAGGACGAGTTGGGCGTGGCCGCGGTTGAATCCCGTGGACGACACGACCAGCGCGGGCCGCCGTTTCGAGACGTCGCGATCCGTGAACGGGAAAGGGACGACCACGACGTCGTACGGCTCACAGATCACGCCATGCTTCCTCGTCCTCGGACTCGACCCATTCGCTCATGGTGTTCGACAACCCTTGCAGATAGCCGTCAGGGCCCGGCGTTACTCTGCGCACGACCAGTTGGTCGCCACGCACGTCGAAGGCGAGCACGTCGCCCTCCCGCAGGTTGGCCGCTTCCCGGATGCGCTTGGGGATGGTCGTCTGCCCACGCGCGGTAATCCTTGAGAACTCCATTTCTGATTCCTCCGAAATTCTGACTAGTCGGAATCTACGTCCCACGTGAAGGCAGATGCAACGTCCTTGGCCGCTGACAAGGCGGCGAGCCGCCGCAACAGAGCACGCAACGCCACTTCCCGGTTCACAAGCGCCTACTTACAATTCGAGTCCCTTCCCTTCACCCTGCAGGAGAAACCAATGAAGATCGCCCGCGCTATCGCTCCCCTCGCCCTGACGCTCGCCTTTGCGGCTACAGCCGACGCCCAGGATCGGCCGGCCAGCCCCCGCGGCGAGGCCGCCACACAGGTCGGCGGCTCATACAACGACAACGGCCGCTACGAGGGCGGCAGCTGGATCGTCGTCGACTACGGACGGCCCATCCTGCGCGGTCGCGACCTCTTCGGCTCCGGCGCGGAGTACGGTCAGGCGTTTCTCCGCGGTGCGCCCGTGTGGCGGCTCGGCGCGAACCAGTCCACCGTCTTCACGACCGAGACGGACCTCATGTTCGGTGGCCAGCGGCTGCCCGCCGGCGAGTACACCGTGTTCGCCCAGCTCACCGAGAACGAATGGACGCTGATTTTTTCCAACTGGGGAGCCAAGGCCAACCCGCGCGACGAGGATCCGAACACGCTGTGGGGCGCCTACAACTACACGCCCGACCGCGATGTGCTGCGGACGTCGATGAGCGTGTCCACAAGCGCGATGTCCGCCGACCAGATGGTGATCGCCTTCACCGACATGACGAGTAACGGCGGCACCTTCACGGTCTGGTGGGACGACCAGGTCGCCAGCGCGGCGTTCTCGGTAGCCCGGTAGGGGGCCGACGGCGCTCAGGGCTCGCCCCTAGCGCCTGCCCCCGATCAGCAGCGGGCGCTCCGGCACGTACCGGACCATGCGCATGCGGTTGATTTCGCCGGCGTAGATGTTGCCGTCGAAGTCGACGCCCAGAAACTCGATCCCCGGGCCGACGTTCTCGTCGTGCTGGGGGATGAAGTAGGTGACCCAGGCCTGTTCGGTCTTGAGGTCGCCGATGCGGATGCCCTTCTCCCAGCCGAAGTTGCTGCGCCACGGGTCGGGCGGGCCCGTGCGCAGGTCGCCGGAGAGGCCGTCGCCCGCGTAGAGGATGTCGTTGGGGTCGATGAAAAGGCCGCTCGGCTTGCCGTACTGCGTCCAGATGTAGAGAAGGTTCCCCTCCGGGTCGAAGACCTGGATGCGGCTGTTGCCCCGGTCCGCGACGTAGACGCGCCCGCGCGAGTCGATCTTGATGTCGTGGGGGTCGCTGAAGCGCGCGGGCTCGCGGCTCTCGGAGCCGATTCCGCCGCCGATCGCGCGGATGGGGGTGCCGTCGCCGGCCAGCCGGACGATGCGGTTGTTGCCGCCTCGGTGGCCGTCTGCAATCCAGATGTCCCCGTTCGGGGCGATGGCCACGCCGGACGGTCCGTTGAAGTGCGAATCGTCGTCGCCGTGCACGCCGGCCTCGCCGAGGCGCATGACCACCTCGCCGTGGCGCGTGAGCTTGAAGACCTGGTGGCCCATCCCCATGGACTCGCCCAGCGCGGCCCGGGCATCGCCGTGCGCGCCGCCCTCCGTGACCCACAGGTAGCCGTCGTGGTCGAGGGCGAAGCCGTGCGGGAAGGCGAAAAGCCCCGCGCCGAAGCTGTCGACCAGGTTGCCCTCGAGGTCGAACTTGAGGATTGGGTCGAGGTCGGTGCCCGCGCACTGGTTCGCGCCGCAGCGGTCGAGGACCCACAGGTGCTCGCCGTCCGGGTCCGGAATCACCCCGCTGACGATCCCCAGGGTGCGGCCTTCGGGCAGCTGTTCCCAGCCGAGGGTGGCGCGGTACGGGTTGGGGAAGGTCTGGGCGCAGAGGGCGTCGGGGGCGGCCAGGCCGGCCGATCCCGCCATGGCCAAAAGCAGGCCGACTGCAATCGCCAGTTCGCTGGGGCGTACATGTGCACTGCGGCGTAGCATTATCATGTTGGGAGAGCTCGTTGCTGGGTCGCCGTCGCGACGTGATCGTCGTCACGTTTCAGCTGAAATCTATCGCAGGGATAGGTCATGAAATCGAGAAAGCTGTATCCGGCGGCCATCGGGGTCGCGATCGCTGCTGCGTTCGTCGCCGCGTGCGGCACCGCGGACTCCCCCGCACCCGAGGTGCCGACCGAAGTCCCGCAGGATCCGGTCTGCGATCCCACCATCAGCGTACCCGACGGCTTCTGCGCGCGGGTCTATCATCCCGGTGTGGGCGCCGCCCGGCAACTCGCGGTGGCCGCGAACGGAGACGTGTTCGTGGCGATACGCAACCGCGGCAACACGACGGGCGGCGTCATGGCGCTGCGCGACCTCGACGGAAACGGCACGGCCGACCAGACCGAACGATGGGGCGATGAGGGCGGCAGCGGCATCGTGCTGGGCGACGGCGTGCTGTACCTGGCGACCAACAACACGGTGCTGCGCTACCCGATCGCCGCCGGTTCACTGAGACCGTCCGGTCCGCCGGAGACCATCGTCGCCGGGCTTCCGAGCGCCCGCAATCACCCGACCAAGAGCATCGCCCTGCACCCGGACGGCAGCGTCTTCGTCGGCATCGGCTCCCCGTCCAACGCCTGCCAGACCTCCCCGCGCACACCCGGCGTACCCGGTCACGATCCCTGTGGCGAACTGGTGACGCGGGCCGGGATCTGGCGCTTCTCGACGGACCAAAACGGCCAGCGCCAGGCCGACGGCGAACGCTTCTCGACCGGCGTGCGCAACGCGGCGGCGATCGCGGTGCATCCCGGCTCCGGCGAGCTGTACGCGGTGATCCACGGGCGGGATCAGCTGCGCGAACTCTGGCCCGCGCACTTCACGACCACCGACGGCACCGAGAAGCCCTCCGAGGAGTTCGCCCACATCCCCCAGGGGTCCGACTTCGGCTGGCCCTACTGCTTCCACGACCCCATCAACAACGCCAAGGTCCTGGCCCCCGAGTACGGCGGCGACGGCGTCGAGGTCGGGCGTTGCGCCGACATGGACATGCCCGCGATCGGACTGCCAGCCCACTGGGCCCCGAACGCGATGGTGTTCTCGACCGGCGAAGGCTTCCCCCCGGCCTACCGGAACGGCGCTTTCGTCGCCTTTCACGGATCCTGGAACCGGACGCCCGTGCAAGCCGGCTACAACGTGGTGTGGATCCCCTTCGAGGGCGAAGCGCCCACCGGCGACTGGTCCGTCTTTGCCGAAGGCTTCGCGGGAGGACAGATCACGTCGTCGAACCAGGCGGACAACCGGCCGACAGGGGTGGCGACGGGCCCGGACGGATCGGTCTACGTGAGCGACTCGCTGCGCGGGAAGATCTGGAAGATCGTCGCGGGGTAGGGGTCGCCGGCGCTGACATCAGCCATTCCAATCACGCAGGCTTGCGGAACACTTGGAAACCCTATAGACTATCACAATAGTCAACTATTGCGGTAGTCGTACAACGGTGCGAGTGACGCTACGTGCGCTACCCGACTCCAAGGGAGACCGGTGATGAAGATGGCGATGATATCCCTGATAGTACTCGGTGCAGCCGCGGCCGGCCTTGCCGCGTACGCGGATGGCGAACAGCCTGTGGCCCCTGAGGCGCAGGAGCAGCAGGCGGTGCATGAGAGCGCGGACGCCGAGATGCTCTACAGTTTGGTGAAGCAGGCCCGCGCCGATCTGCGCGACATGCGGCTGGTGGCGGGGCTGAGTGCCCGGCCGGCCGCGCCGGAAGCGGGCCAGGCGAGGCGCCGTGAACGGCGGGAGGGAGCCGGCGAGCACGGAGGGCGCGAAGGACGGGGCGAGCGTCGCGACGAGCACGGCGGAGGGGAGGAGGGGGGCTCCTACATGCCGAAAATGACGAAGCAGGACGAGGTCTTCGGGAATGGCGCGCGCCTGGTCCTTGAGTTCAACCCCGGGACGGAGGTCTTCGTGGGCTCGGTGACGAACACGACACGGCAGACCCTCTCGCAGGTGCGCGTCGAGGTCCACCTGGACAACGGCGCTGAACTCGGCCCCACGAAGCGCGTCAACATCGCCCCGGGCCAGACGGCGCCTGTCGAGCTGGGCGCCCTCGGCAACGAATTCGACGGCTGGGTCAGTCACCCCGAAGCCGGCGTCGAAGCGGGTCATGGCGCTGGTGGAGAAGAGGGTGGCGAGGGTGCCGACGGGCACGGCGGGCGTGAGGGTCGCGGCGAACACGGCGGCGGCGCAGGACCAAGCGAGGGTCGCGGTGAACACGGCGGCGGTGAGGATGCCCGCCCGCTCGGCGCGGCGTACCGGCCAGTGTTCAACCAGCTCCAGATCTTGCTTGGCGAGATGCGTGCTTTCCAGACCGATCTGAAGGCCCGCTCCAGGTAAACCCGTTGCCGGAGGACGGAACTCCCGACTGACTACCTGGGTAGTAACTACCCGAGTAATCGACAGTGCACATCCACGGAGAGGCCAGATGAAGCGGAAGCGGCAACTCGGAGACCTGCAGCTTGCGATCATGCGCGTGCTGTGGGAGCGTGGCGAGGCTCCGGCGATTGAGGTCCACCAAGCGCTTTTCGAAGAGCGCGGCCTCGCGGTCACGACGATCAAGACGATGCTGCGCAAGCTGGAGGAGTACGGCTGCGTGGAGCACCGAACGAACGGGCGGCAGTTCATCTACCGGCCCGCGATCGCCGAGGCCGATGTTCGCAGGGGGATGGTGGCCGACCTCGTGCAGCGTCTGTTCTCCGGTGACAGCGCGGCGCTGGTCAATCACCTGGTCCGGTCGGGCGAGGTCGATGCCGAGGACCTGGAGAATCTCGGAAGGATGGTGTCGAGGCAGCGGAAGAGGGACGCGAAATGACCAACTGGCTCATCACGTTCCTGGTCCACAGCACGCTGTGGCTGGGCCTTGCCTGGCTGGGCCTGCGCCTGGTCCCTCGCACGCCCGCGCGCCTGAGGGAATCGATCTGGCACACCGCACTCGCGGCCAGTCTGATCACGCCCACGGTCCACGCGCTGACCTCGACGGAGGCCGCTGTGTGGAAGCTTCCCGGGCCCTCGTTCATCGCCGGCGGCGAGCACCACCCGGCGGCGGAACCCGGCCACGACGGCGACCAGGCCGCCGTCCCGGGGACACCAGGCGAACACGCCCACCCTGCGGGGGCGGCCGGCAGCCTCGTCTCGCCGGTCTCTATCGGCATTCTGTGGGTTGCCCTTGCAGGTGGTCCGCTCACCCTCTACCTCGTTCGGCTGAACGGGTTCCGACACCGCCTTCGCGACCGCGAACCGGTCACCGACCCCTGCGCCGCCCGCACGCTGGCCGCGCTCGCCGGCAGGGCGGCCGTGGACCCGCCACCACGTCTGACGGAAAGCCACGGTCTGGGATCGCCGGTGGCGCTGGGCGTCGGCAGCCGTCGCGAGATCTGCGTGCCCGTGCGAGCATTGAACGAACTGGACCATGGAGAGTTCCGCGCGCTCCTCGCTCACGAAGTTGCGCACCATCTGCGCCAGGACACCCTTCGGCTGGCCGTTCTGAACGTCCTGCAGGCAGTGTTCTACTTCCAGCCTCTCGTTCGGCTCGCCGTGCGTGAGGTTCGGCTCGCCGCCGAAGAGCTGTGCGACGACTGGGCGGCTCGCCAAACGGAAGACAGCCTGGCCATGGCAAGCTGCTTGACGGAAGTCGCCCGCTGGGTGGTCCCAAGCGACCGCACCACCCCGGTTCCGTGCATCGGCAGGCGCCGCTCGCGGCTCGAGCGGCGCGTCCGGCGCCTGATGGACGAGAGACCGTCGCCGCGGACACCACCGCGCTCCTGGCGGCGCGTCGGTGCCGTGGGCCTCCTTGCGCTCGCCCCGCTGTTGGCACCGGCAGTGGCGCCCGCGGGTGACGGATCCGGCGACGAGGAAGGCGCCTTCGAGCACGGGCGCACGCGAGAACATGAGCCCCGCAGGCGTAGCACCGGCGGTGAGTCGCGGGCGATCGACGCAGGGATCTCCCCGGCCCTCGACCCCCGGGGCATATAGAGGAGGATCAACAAGGCTGCTGACGAGAGGCGCCCGCCATCCCAAGACAAGACAGGAATGAACCCGTGACGAGACAAGCAATCACCGGCCGTACCCTGGCCCTGGCGATCGGGGCCCTGCTCGCCACCGCGGCCTGCAACGAAAGCCTCACCGAGGAGGGCGAGTCGGGAACGCGCTGGAACCGCAACGAGACCGCCACCGATACCCGCAACGGCGTAAGCCTGATCATCAGCTATAACGTGGGAGCGCAACGCTTCGACGGCACAATGACCAACACCACCGGCTCGACCGTGACCAACGTCCGCGTCGAGATCCACCTGTCCAACGGAACAGAACTGGGCCCCACACCACGGGTCGACCTCGCACCCCGGGAGAACCGGCCGGTCACCCTCGACGCCTCCGGCCAGAACTTCGATTGGTACAGCGTTCACGTCGAAATCGGCTCCGGGTCCGGGTAGTGGGCCCACCGCCGGCAAGAAGCCGGATTCGCGCTGTTACGATCCCGCCGTAAGGTCAGACTCGTTCGCGCCCGAACATCTCCCCCAGCGCCTCCCGGTCCGCCGCGACCACCCCCCGCTCGGTCACCAGTCCCGTCACCAGCCGCCTGGGCGTCACGTCGAACGCGTAGTTGGCCGCGCGGGTCCCCTCCGGCACGACCCGCACGCGGCGTTCCGGGTCACGCTGTTCGATGGGAATGTTCGCGCCGTCCTCGATCGACCAGTCGATGCTCGGCGACGGCGCGGCCACGTAGAACGGCACCCCGTTGTCACGCGCCGCCAGCGCAAGCGGGTAGGTGCCCACCTTGTTGGCCACGTCGCCGGCGGCGGTCGTGCGGTCGGTCCCGACGATCACCACATCCACCTTGCCGCGGCTCAGCAGGTGCCCGGCCGCGCTGTCCGACACCAGCGTGTGGGGCACGCCGTGCTGGGCGAGTTCCCAGGAGGTGAGCCCGGCACCCTGGAAGCGTGGCCGCGTCTCCCGGACCCACACGTGAACGCGCAGGCCCTGGTCGTGGGCCAGGTACATGGGCGCGGTTGCGGTGCCCCAGTCGACCGTCGCCAGCCAGCCCGCGTTGCAGTGCGTCATGATGTTGAGTTGGTGGCCCGACCCACCCGGGCGCCGCCCGCCTCCGCGCGCGATCTCGCGAAAGACCGCCAGCCCGTGCTCGCCGATCCTGCGGTTCCTGCGCACGTCTTCTTCGCACAACCGGGCGGCGAAGTTGTAAGCCGCTTCCGCGCGCTCGCCCGGCGCCGTATCCCGCAGCAGTGCACCCGCAGCCTCGAGCGCCCAACGCAGGTTGACCGCCGTCGGCCGAGTCCCGGCCAGAAGCGCGGTCGCCCGCGCAAGGGAAGCATCGGAGGGATCCTCCCGCATCGCCAGCGCAACCCCGTACGCCGCGGTCGCGCCGATCAGCGGGGCACCCCGCACGACCATGTCCCGGATCGCGCGCGCCGCGTCCGCGGCCGACTCGAGGCGAATGGTCTCGAACCGGTGCGGAAGGAGCGTCTGGTCGATGACCCGGACCTCCCGGCCGCCGCGCTCCTTGAAGATGGCCCGGTACGGGACGCCCCCGACGTTCATGGGGGCGCCCCTAGTCCCCTGTCACTCCGGCCCTCAAGTCACCGGCCTCGTCTCCTCCGCCAGGTGCACCTCCAGCCACGCGGCCCAGCGCGCCCACAGGTCGAGCAGCGTTTCCTTCGTCGCGGGCCCGTGATCCTCGAACGGGTAGAGGTACATCGCGGCCTCCTTGCCCAGCCCGTTGAGGGCGTGGAAGAGGCGCGGCGAGTGGTCCGGGGCCGTGCCGACGTTCTGGTCGTGCATCCCGTGGTAGAGGAGCAGCGCGCCGGTCAGGTTGTTCGCGTAGACGAACGGAGACATCCCCAGGTAGACCTCGCGCGCGTCCCAGAAGTGGCGGCGCTCCCGCTGGAATCCCAGGGGAGTGAAGGTTCGGTTGTAGTTGCCGTCGCCCGCGATCCCGGCCTTGAAGAAGGGCGTGTGGACCATGGCGTTGACCGTGCCGAACGCGCCATATGAATGGCCGCCCAGACCCAGCCTGCGGCGGTCGATGATCTCCCGCGCGTCAAGCTCGTCGATCACGGCGGCGAGGTTGTTGCGCAGATCGTGCTGGTAGTTGTTGTTGATCCGCCCCGCCTCGCCCACGATCGGAGCGTCGGGCTCGACCACGACGTAGCCCAGGCGGACGAGGTATTCGATCGATCGGGTTCCGAAGTTGGGGAAAGCGTTCTTGTTGAAGGTCCGGGCGCCTTCGTCGTACGACTCCTGATCCTCGTACTCCCGCGGGTAGAACCAGAACATTGCCGGGCGCTCCTGGCCTTCCTCGAAGTCGGGCGGCAGCGTCACGTTCACGAGGAAGCTGAAGCCGTCGGGACGCTCGACGGTGAACCGCTGGCGCGGCGCGTTGGTCAGGTCGGGCGTGTAGTCGACGTTGTTCGTGAGCTGCGTGCGCGTGCCGCCCTCCACCAGGAACGACTGGCCGATTTCGGTCGGTGACTCGCGGTGCACGACATAGCGGCCCGCCGCCGCGTCCAGAACCGAGGTGATGCGCTCGAATTCGCCGTCGTTGGAGCTCTCGTAGACCCTTTCCTTCTCGCCCGTGCGGATGTCGACGCGGTCCATGAACGTCCTGGGCGACTCCGCCAACGGATCCTCGGAATACCGAGTCCCCATCAGGAACACGGATTCGGCGCCCTCGTCCCCCGAGATCTGCACGAACCGGGTGCCGCCGCCGCCGCCACCGCCGCCCCCGATGCGGAAGAAGGCACCGCCCCCGCCCGCGCTCCCGCCGCTCATCAGCAGCGAGCCCGGATTGGCGTAGAAGTCGTCGGAGTCCCACTCGCTGATCGTGTAGCGGGTCTCGGGGTCGTCCAGCCTGACGGCGTACTCGGTCACGGTGCCGCCGCCCCCGCCGCCGCCGAAGCCCGCCGGGCCGCCTCCGCCTCCGCCGGGCCGCTGGGTGACGAAGAGCCATCCGTAGTCGGACGAATAGCGGTGGTTGGCCATGCGCCGGTCGCTCTCGTAGAGGATCGTCGTGTCATCCTCGCCGAACGGCGGCGACCAGAGGACCACGCGGTCCTTGCGGCGGGCGTTCGGACGCTCGTCCTCTTCCTCCTCCTCGGCGGCCGGCTCCTCGCCCTCCTCCTCTTCGGGCTCGGGTTCCATTTGCAGGAAGACCAGCCCGGCTCCGTCCTCACGCCACGCCAGCTGGCGGCGGTCGGCCTCCTCCTCGTCACCGGCAACGCCGGGGGCGGAGGGGGCACCGCGGATGCCGGTGTTGAGCTCGGTCTCCTCGATCTCGGCGAGCACGTTGCCCTCGCGGTCCCAGATCTCCTCTACGCGTCCGAAGCTCGTGACCGGCACGATGTAGCTGAACGGCTCGACCATCGTGGTGACGCGCGCGTGCTGTCCGTCGGGTGAGAAGTCGAAGCTGCGGATCATCGCGGGGTCGCCGACGGTGGTGACGCGCCGGTTGTCGACCGCGATCGTGGCCAGCTGCCCCGTGACGTGCCACGTGAGCAGCGCCTCGTCGTGGGGCGTCGCCATCAGGCTCGCGTAGGTCCTGAGTACGTTCCTGCCGTCCTCGGTCTGCTTGACCTGGGGACCGCTGGGCACGCCCGGCGCCATGGGGCGGGACGGGCGATCCTCGGGGACGAGCACGGTCGCGATCTCGTCGCCGCCTGAGGTCCATTGGAAGTTGGTGACCATGGTCGCGAGCACGGGGTCGCGCGTGACCTGCCGCGAATCGCCGCTCTCCGGGTCGGCCACCTGGATGTGCGTGGCGTCGTCGAAGTGGACGTAGAAGGCGATCCGGGAGCCGTCGGGGGACCACTGGGCCGCCGAGACGCGCGCGCCGTCGGGGACCTCGACGTCCGTGACCGAGCCGTCGGCCGCGGAGATGACCTGCACCCCGACCGAACTCCGAATCGAGAGTCTGCGGTGCCGATTCGCCTGGGGCTCGAGGAACTGGCCGCCCAGCTCGTCGAACGGCCGCGAAAAGCGATCCATGGTGACCGGGCCGTCGCCGACCTCGCGGAGGAACCAGCGCCCGTCCGGACTGCGGTCGGTGAGCGTCACGTTCAGATAGCGCGGCGCCAGCACCGCGTCGGCGATCTCCGCCGGCGGCTGCACCCACTCCCTGGCGGCGAGGAGCCTCTCGGCCTCGGTCTGTGGCGGCTGGGCAGCGGCGTCCCCGGCGTCCTGGGCCGATAGTGCCCGGCCGGGCAGAGCAATGGCAAAAATTGCCAAAAGCGCCCAGATCGTGTGCGGAATCCTGCTGGAGAGCGTGCTGCGAGAAGCGAGGCGGATCATGACTTCCTCCTGTACGTCCTGTTTCGTGGCCTCACTGGCGTTGTGCGGAACGATAACGTGGGGCGGCGAAGGCGAACCCGACAGGGGGCGGGCCCTCCTCCCGGACCGAACCCTCGCGGCACGCCCGGCGAAATGCGACTTTTTCGCCCCCGCACGCAAGGAGGAAACCAGTGTCAAACGCAATCCCGGCCACCCTGCTCGCCCTCGCGGCCGTCCCGCCCGCGGTCGCGGTCGCCCTGAGCCTGTCGGCGGCCGCCCTGACCCCCGCATCCGCCCAGTCCCCCGCCGAATGGGACATCACGGAGCCCCGCGGCGAGACCCGCGAGATCGCCTTCACCACCACCGAGGGCACCTGGATGTCGGTCGATGTCTCGCCGGACGGGGAGTGGCTCGTCTTCGATCTGCTCGGGCACATCTACCGGATGCCGACGGGCGGGGGCCAGGCGACCAGCATCACGCAGAACTCGGCGCTCGCGCTCAACATCCACCCGGTGTTCTCGCCCGACGGGTCCGAGATCGCCTTCATTTCGGACCGCGAGGGCCAGAACAACCTCTGGATCATGAACTCCGACGGCTCGGACCCGCGCCCCGTGTTCACGAATATCAACATCCGCGCGATGGAGCCGGTGTGGACCCCGGACGGCCAGTACATCGTCGTGCGGCAGACCGACATGGCCGGCGGCGGGCTCTTCTCCTACGGCCTGTTCATGTACCACCGCGACGGCGGCACCGGGATCGAACTCGTCCCCTACACCACCGAGATGCCCGGCTGGCCGTCGGTATCGCCCGATGGACGGTACCTCTACTTCCACCAGTTCGTGGGATCGATCCTTCCGTACGGCGGGCAGGACTCGTCGAAGGGGGACTTCCAGATCCGGCGGCTGGAGCTGGCCACGGGCGAAGTCACCCGCATAACCAGCGGTCAGTCCCAGCAGCAGGGACGGATGACGAGCGGCGGCGCGTTCGCCCCCGAAGTCTCTCCCGACGGACGCTTCCTGGCGTTCGGGCGGCGGATCCCCGACGGCCTGCTCGAGTATCGCGGCCACGTCTTCGGTCCGCGCACCGCGCTGTGGCTGCGGGACCTGGAAGACGGCACCGAACGCCTGGTCATGGACCCGGTGGAGTGGGACATGTCGCAGGAAATCACCCGCGCCGCTCCGATTCTGCCGCGGTTCACGTGGTCCGCCGACGGCCGCCGCATCTACCTGTCGCAGGGCGGGGGCATCCGGGTGCTGGACCCGGGCAGCGGCAGCGTGGGGACCGTGCCTTTCACGGCGAACGTCCAGCGCACGATCTCGGAGATGGCGTACGCAACCAGGAGCATTCCCGAGGGGACCTTCGACGCGCGCTTTCTGCGCTGGCCGACCGGGTCGCGCGACGGACGGCGCATCGTGTTCGAGGGCGTCGGGAAGCTGTGGATCCGGGACGCGTCGGGTGGGGAGCCCCGCCGGCTCACGCCCGAGTCATTCGCGGCATTCGAATACGCGCCGGCGTGGTCGCCGGACGGCGCCGAGATCGCGTTCACCACCTTCGACTGGGCCGAGGGCGGGCACGTGTGGCGGGTTTCGGCCGATGGCGGCGAACCGGCGCGCGTCTCGGACCGCCCCACCGAGTACATGAACCCGGTGTGGAGTCCCGACGGTAGCGAAATCCTGGTGGCGCGGAGCGCGGGGGCGACGGCGCGCGGGCGCACCCCTGAGGACAACCCGTGGCACGAGCTGGTGCGGCTTGGGGCGGATGGGGGTGCGGCCGGCGAGGCGGATCCGGCCGGCGGCACGGCCATCGCGAGGGTCCCCCGCCAGATGGGGGCATCGGCGCCACTGGCCAGCTGGGGCGAAGACGGCCGCATCTATTTCACGAGCGGCGGCACCCTGGTTTCCGTGACGGCCGACGGCGCGGACCGCCGCGAACACGTCCGGCTGCCGGCATCGGTGGAGGCGGTCGCGTCTCCGGATGCGGCGCACGTGGCCTTCGTCACGGTCGGCGACGTCTTCGTGGCCCCCCTCCCGTCGGCGCGCTCCCCGGACGCGGTGCCCGCGATTTCGCGCAACAGCGGCAGCCTGCCCGTCACCCGGCTGACGACCGAAGGCGGGCTGTTCCCGCGCTGGCGCGACGCCTCGACGCTCGAGTTCGGCGGAGGAGGCACCCAGTACGCCACCCACGACCTCGCCAGCGGCGCAACCTCGTCCACCGACCTCCGCCTCACCGTCCCCCGGGGCGTCCCGGAGGGGTCCGTGGCGATCACGAACGCGCGCGTGATCACACTCGACGACGCCGGCGTGATCGAGGGCGCCGACGTGGTCACCGCGCGGGGACGCATCGTCTGCGTGGGCTCGTGCGACACCTCCCCCGCCGACCACACGATCGACGGCACCGGCAAGACCGTCGTTCCGGGATGGATCGACGTGCACGGGCACCACAACCGCCAGTCCGCGGGACTCCTGCCGGAGCGGGGCTTCGAGCACGCCGCCTACCTGGCGTACGGCGTGACCACGACGCGCGACCCGGCCGCATGGTCGGTCAACACGTGGAGCGCCAGGGACCTGATCCAGGCGGGCCGCATGATCGGGCCGCGCATCTACGCCACCGGCGAAACCCTCACCGCGGGCGACACCCCCTGGAAGGCCGACGTGGTCTCGCGCGAGGACGCGGATCATCAGGCCGCGCGGCTGCAGAACTGGGGCGCCGAGAGCATCAAGCAGTACCTCCAGCCCAATCGCCGGCGCGCTCAGTGGCTTGTGGACGCTGCCCGGGAGCGGGGCATGATCGCCACCTCCGAAGGCGGCAACTTCGACATCTCCCACAACATCGGACTGGTGATGGACGGGCACGCCGGCTTCGAGCATGCTCTGGTCCAGTTCCCCATCTATTCGGACGTCTCGCGGTTCCTGGGGCAGGCCGGCTTCTACTACTCGCCGACCGTCGTCGTGGGCGGATCGAGCCCGTGGGCCGAAGAGTACTTCTTCCAGCGCGAAGACACCTGGCTCGACGAGAAGAGCCGCCGCTGGCTCCCCTGGCGCCACCTGATCCCCCACGCCCGCCGGCGCATGACGCGCCCCGAGACCGACTACGGGTTCAAGCTGGTGGCCGAGGGACTGGCCGACGTGATCGCCGCGGGCGGCCATGGCGGCATCGGGTCGCATGGCCAGCAGCACGGACCCGCCTCGCACTGGGAGGTGTGGATCTACGCCGAGGCGCTGGGACCGCTGGGCGCGCTCGAGGTCGCCAGCGTGCACGGGGCCCGCATGATCGGGGTTCAGGGTGAACTCGGGAGCATCACCGCGGGCAAGTACGCGGATTTGATGGTCCTCGGGTCGAACCCGCTCGACGACATCGAGAACACGCTCGACATCGATCTGGTGATGAAGGACGGCATCGTCTACGACGCGGCCACGATGGACGAAGTCTGGCCCTCGCCGCGCCCGTTCGGGAGCTACTACTGGGTCAACGACGAAATCATGAAGACGGACACGCTGCCGGTCGGCCGCTGGCGCCCCGGAGGCTGAGCGGGGCGCCAGCAGCTGATCTGGCCAGATAATCTGGCTAGAACTTGAGCCGACCCCTCAGCGTGAGCCCGTGCCGCGCCCCGTTGAGGACGCTTTCCCGCCGGGTCGCTTCGAGGCGCATGTTCATCACGCGGCTGATTTCGTAGCGCACGCCCGTTCCGAACGCCCGGTCGCCGCCGTCCAGCATGTAGAGTCGCCCGTAGGGAGTGCCGCCGAAGTCCGTGAGCCCGTATTCGACCTCGGCGTCCAACCGCGCTCGGGCAGGCCTCAGGCCCGTGCCCATTCGGTCGGTCACCCCGCGGTCCCAGAGCTGCTGCACGCCGCTCGACGCCTCGCCCCAGGCCGGAGCCAGCCGCATGGAGAGACCCTCTCCGCGACGATGCATGTCGAACTGGATCATGCCGCTGACACCCCATTCCTCGTACCCGAAGTGCCCGGTTGCCAGGACCCGTCCACGTCCCTCGACGATCAGCCTCGACCTTGGGCTCGCGTAGCGAAGCCCACCCCCTACCTCGGCGCCTTCGCCATTGCCCCCGTCGCCGTCGTCGTAGCGCAGTCCGCCTTCCACGAGGGCCGAAACCTCGTGTCCCCCGAACATCCGATACCCCTGCTGCCACTCCAGGGCCAGCCGTCCGCGGCGCACCTCGAGGGACATCGCTTCGACCTCCGCGCTTCCTTCCACCTCGGCCTGCGTCATCCAGCCTTCCGCCCGGACGCGCAGCTTGGCGGAACCCGTCGACACGAGAATCCCGCTGGCGCCCACCGCACCGCTCAGCATGGTGGTGCCGCTCCGGCGCAGGGCCTGGCGCTCGTCCTCGATTTCGACGTCGCCCCATCCGAAGCCGCCGGTCGCCCACGCGACCACGCCGCCACGGCCGAGGAACCACGCGGCGTAGGGATTCACGGTGGTCATCTCGCTCATGTAGGTGCCGTCGACCTCGCTGGCCCCCGTTTCGTCCGTGAAGTCGAACTCGCCTGCGGACCGGCTCGCGGCGACCCCGACAAGGAGATCCCAGCGCAGTTGCACGTCGGTGCCCACGTGCATGTTCAACATGTTCCCGTCCCAATCGACCGATCCGGTACGGCTGCGCGACAGGTTCTGATACTCGCCGCTGCCCCAGGCCGCGATGTTCGGGATCCCGCCCGCCGCCGCCTGCTGCATGCCGTTTCCGCCGAGGGGCAGCAGGAAGGAGGCCCCGTCGAACAGCTGACCCATGCCCCGGTCGCGGCCCGACCCCGGCCCGAATCCGCTTGCGTCGACGCCGTCCAACCCGGAAGAGAGGAGGCCCATGGTCGCCTGGCGGCCATATGGAACGCCCGCAGCCACCGCCTCGATCCGTCCGCTGATCGCCGAGACGGTACTCGCGGTCAGTGCCGCGACGGCGTGAGGCAACACCTCCGCGTTGACGCGCCCGGCCCGCTGCACGGGATCGTCCGTGCTGGCGTTGGCGACGTTGGAGGGCAGGCCGGTGCCGGCAACGTTGATCGCCGAGACCCGGTAGTGGCGGGTGCTGCCCGGCTCCAGTCCGGTGTGCGAGTACGAGGTGCCGGTCGAGCCCGTGGAGGGCGCCAGCACACCCCAGGTGCTACCGGCGTCCGCCGAGATCTCGACCTGGTAGCTGGTGATGGGGGCACCGCCATCGTAGCCGGGAGCGGTCCAGGTAAGGTCGATTTGCGTCGGACTGACATCTGCCGCGCTCAGTCCGGTGGGCGCGTCCGGCACGGTGGCGTCGGTGGTGGCCCGGACGACGCCGGAAGATCTGCCGCTGCCCACCGAGTTGATCGCGAAGACACGGTAGTAGCGGGTAGTCGCAGGCTGCAGGCCGGTATCGGAATGGGTGGTCGCGGTGGAGTTCGTGTTGGCGACGAGATTGGTCCACGGCCCGTTGCCGCTCGCCGCGTACTCGATGCGATACCCCGTCAGCGCCGCACCCCCGTCGTAGCTCGGAGCCGTCCAGGACAGATCGATCTTCGACGTGCCGTCGGCTGTGGCGGACAGCGCGGTGGGCGGACCCGGGACCGTGGCGTCGGTTGTGGCGGTCGCGATGTTCGAAGCGGGGCCCGTGCCGGCGACATTGACTGCCGAGACGCGGTAGTGGCGGGTTGTGGCGGGCGCCAGGCCACTATGGGAAAACGAGGTGCCGTTGTGGTTGCTGCGCAGCGTCCTCCAGCTCGTTTTGTTGCTGGAAGACTCGATCCGGTAGCCGGTGATCGTCGCCCCGCCGTCGTTGCTCGGCGCCTCCCAGGTGAGATCGATCCGGGACTGGCCATTGGCGGTCGCGGTGAGGCGCTGGGGCGCACCCGGGACGGTGGCGTCGGTGGTGGCGTTGGCCACGTTCGACGGCGGACCCGTGCCCGCCGAGTTGATCGCGTAGACCCGATAGTGCCGAGTGGTGGCCGGATTCAGTCCCTTGTGCTCGTACCTGGTCAAGGTGTTGCCCGTGTTGCCCACGCGGGTCCTCCAGTTGTTCCCACCGTCCGAGGACTCTTCGATCCGGTAACCACTGATCGTCGCCCCGCCATCGGCGATGGGCGTTCGCCATGAAAGGTTGATCTGGTTCTGGCCGTGCGCCGTGGC
>CAZRQE010000024.1:0-10963 GCA_964602175.1 uncultured Gemmatimonadaceae bacterium
CCTCACCTCGTCACGCTGTAAATCACAGTTTACAACATGTCATGTTTACTTTACATGTTGGATTGTTGGGGCCGCGCTCTGCGTTACTCCTCGGACCCGTAGCGCTGCTACTGGCCCTTCATCGCGCCTTGCCGGCCCGGCGCCTCGCCGCTCTCGGTGCTCGGGCGGCTTTATCCACGGACTCCTAGCTCCCCAGCCGCTCCAGCGCCTCGCCAGCGTCCCGATTCCCTGCCGCCGCCGCCCGCGCGTACCAATCCCGCGCCGCATCCAGGTCACGCATCACGCCGCGCCCGGCTTCGTAGGATTCGCCCAGGCGGAGCTGCGTGATCGCGTCACCCTGTTCGGCGGCCCGCGTCCACCACACCACCGCCTGCTCGGGATCCTCCGCCACGCCGCGTCCCTCGCTGTACTGATTGCCGATGTTGTGCGCACCGAGGACATGGCCGCGCTCGGCCGCCCGCCGGTGCCACACCGCCGCGAGTGCGTGATCGACCGGCTTCCCCAGCCCCTCGTCGTAGGCCGTCCCCATCAGGAATACCGCCTCCAGCACGCCGGATTCCGCCGCGCGCTGCACCTCCCGGATCACCCCGGCGGCGATGTCGCGGGCCTGTTCCTCGTCGCGTGGGAATCCCATGCGTCCGGTCGAATGAACCCGGGCCAGCCACATCACCGCGAGCGGGCCGCCACCCGCGATGGCCTGCTCGAGCAGTTCACGGGCGCGGTCGTTGTCCACCGAGCCAGCCACGCCGGTGTACCAGTCGATGGCCTCGAGCAGAACCGGATCGGGCTCCTGGGGAATCGCCACGCAGGCGGCGACGCAAGCGAAGGCGAGGAGGATGAATGACGTCGGGCGGGTTCGCGAACGGGCTGAAGTCATGGCTTCCGGAGGGGCTTGTTTTGATTTGGCACGAAAATCAGAATTGTCAGGTCGCGTTATTGCAGAAAACAGAATAACTGCGTCGCCCGGCGTCCACTGGAAGAGAGTTGAGTCGAGCTTCGGCAGGCCCCCTCAAACCAGGTCGTCCCCCTCCAGCCCCAGTTGCGCCAGTACCTCGGGCGGCGGTCCATCGAAGCTCGGCAGCGGCACGTTCCCCATGTAGCCCAGGTCGCGCATGCCCTCCTCGGTGGTCCAGAAACCGGTGGCGCACATGTCGCGGAAGGCGTCGAAGAAGCGGGCCTGGGGTTTGAGGTCCTCGGGCACATCGGGCTCGAAGCATATCTCGTCGCAGATCTCGTGCTGCTGGGCCAGCTGCAGGGCAGGGAAGTCCTCGGCGCCGAAGCGTTCCCGCGCGACTCGGTTGAGCCACGCCAGTCCTCCGCGCAGCTGGGTCAGCTGTTCCCTGTGGGATGGTGCAGACACGAACTCGTTGATGTAGTCCGGCACGCCCACGGCGCTCGCGGCAGGCGACCCCGCGTCCGCGGGGATGATGACGTCGGCCAGCGCAGCGACCTGGCGCATCTCCTCGTCGGTGAGGACCATGTCCCACGGCACCACGGGCGCCAGCATGTCCGGATCGGTCGGCGTCCCCGCGGCCCGAGGGTTGGCCGGTGGCACGGGCTCGAAGCCGGACAGCGCTTCGTGGGCGGACTCCGTCGACCGCGTCGCGTCGTCAGGCGCACACGAAGCTGCGGTGCCCAGCGCCGCCGTGGCCGCGATGACCTTGAGCGCGCCGCGCCGCGAAATCGCCTCCGCGTCGGCCGCACCCGCTGATGCGGGCAACCGGCCGGCAGCCGACGCCGACGGGTCGGCAGCCGAAGCAGACTCGCTGGCGGCCGAAGCCGACGCGCCGGCGGGCGTAGCTCCGGACTCCTGCGGACCGCCCTTCAGCTCCTCGCTCATCCGATGCTCCTCTGCCGAAGCTGCTCGACGATGTAGTCGCTGGCCCGCCACGCGATCGCCATGATCGAGAGCGTCGGGTTCTTGTCCGCGTTGGACACGAAGGGCGCCCCGTCCGTAACGAACAGGTTGGGCACGTCCCACGACTGGCAGAACTGGTTCAGCACCGACGTGCGGGGATCGTCGCCCATGCACGCGCCACCCACCTCGTGGATGATCTCGCCTCCCCTGGAGATCGCGTCGGCGCCGCTGCTCGCCACCGTGGTCAGCAGCTGGCCGCCCATCTCGTCCACGATCTCCGCGAAGGTGCGCTGCATGTGCAGGGCCTGGTTGAGCTCGTGGTCGGCCCACTTCCAGTGGAACCTGAGCACGGGGATGCCGTACCGGTCGACCTTGTCGGGGTCGATTTCGCAGTAGCAGTCCTCGTTCGGGATCATCTCGCCGCGCCCGTCGAAGAAGAGGAAGCTGCCGTAGTAGCGGCGGCAGTCGTCCTTGAAGCGCTGTCCGTAGCTGCCGCCCGTGAGGGGCTCCAGTCCGGAAAAGGCTCCGAAGCCGGGCGCGCTCCGCCGCCCGCCGCCGAACTCGATGTGGTAGCCGCGCGGGAAGTCGAGGCGGCCGGCCAGCTGCTCGCCGTAGAGCCACCACGGCATGTACATGTGCATGCCGCTGGCGCCGTCCTCGTTGTGCGGGGGCAGCCCCTGGAGCGCGGGAATGTGCGCGTACACGCCGGCGCCGACCGTGTCCATGACGTACTTGCCGACCAGGCCCGAGGAATTGGCCAGCCCGTCGGGGAAGAGGCTGCTCGTGGAGTTGAGCAGGATGCGCGCGGACTCGCAGGCGCTCGCGGCGACCACGACAACGCGCGCCGACGCGAATTCGTCGAGCAGCGTGGCCTTGTCGACGTAGTGGACCCCGGTGGCGCGCCCCTGCGAATCCACGGTCACCTCGCGCACCATGGCCCCCGTGCGCACCTCGAGGTTCCCGGTGGCGAGCGCGGGAGGCAGCAGGACGGTGGTCGACTGGAAGTTGGCGCGGATCGAGCATCCCCGGCCGCACGGTGTCGCCCAGTAGCACGCGGCGCGCCCGCGCATGGAGTCCGCGGTCACGCGGCGGGCCAGGTCATTGTCGGGGAAGATCTCGCCCGGCAGGCGGTCGGCGTCCTGGGTTTGCGTCATGATCGCCAGGTGTGCCGGGATCACGGGAATCCCCATGCGGCGGCACGCCTTGCGGGTCAGCAGTTCGTAAGCCCGCGGCCGGGGCGGCGGCTGCAGCACCCCCGGAGACGAGTTGGGCGTGTTCTCGAGTCCCTCGTTCGACCCGTAGACGCCGATCAGCGCCTCGGTCCGGTCGTAGTAGGGAGCCAGGTCCTCGTAGTCCATCGGCCAGTCGAAGCCCAGGCCATCCCGGGAGCGCGGCTTGAAGTCATACTCGCCCATGCGCAACGAGATCCGTCCCCAGTGGTTGGTGCGCCCGCCCAGCATGCGGGAGCGCCACCACATGAATTCCGAACCCTCGGCCACCGAGTACGGCTCGCCCGGCACCTGCCAGCCCCCGTCCACCGTCGCGTCGTAGAATCCGAAGGGCTTCTCGGGCGTACCCGCGCCTCGCAGCGGGGCGTCCTTCGGCAACTGGAACATCGGGGTTTCGCGGATCGGGTCGTAGTCCCGTCCCGCCTCCAGCATGAGCACGCGGAGCCCGGAGGTCGCCAGAATGAACGCCGCCATGCCTCCACCCGCCCCCGACCCCACGACGATCGCGTCATAGACGGGGCTTTGGCTCATGGCCTGTTCCCTTTTTGGAGCCGGGCGCCGGTCAGCCGTCGTCCGGCGGCCCTGGAGCGATCCGGTCGGCCCGGAAGGTGGGTATCTCGATGATATAGGGGCTCGCCGGCGTTGAGACCCGGAAGTTGCCGTCGTCGTCCACGAGCGCGACGGCGGCAACCTCGTTCCCCGCCGCATCCATGGCCTGTACCAGGCGGTCGGGCTCGTCCGGCATCCCGGCATCCTGCGGGGCAAAGCCGCTCGCGCGCAACCCGGCAAGCTCCTGGAGGATGTTGCGAACGGTTGTCGCGTCGGCCTCTTCGCCGCCCGTCGTCCAGACGGAGTCTTGCCGCTCGTAGAGGAGTTCCTGGCCATCCCTCGTCACGCGAATGCTGGTCACCGCGGCGGTGTCGGCCTCGAGCACGACCTTGTTGCGCCAATCGAAGAGCGACCTTGCCGCCGCCGAACGCAGGTCTCCCTCGATCAGGCTCACCACGTCGGCGTCCGGCAGACGGGCGTACGACGTTCGGAATCGATTTCCGGCCTTGCCCAGCAGGACCGTGCCGCCACCGTCGGCGGTCAGAGCCCATGCGCTGTCGGTAGTGATCCCCAGACGCGCATGATTCGCCGGGTTTGTGGCGGCCACCCCCGCCACCTCCACCTCGTCGATCGCCCTCAGAAGGCGCGCAATGGCGCTTGAGTCGGCCTCGAAGCCGTTCACGGTCCAAGCGTCGCCGTCCCTTTCGAGCCGCAGGGCGTCCGTAGGACCGGCGATCTCGACGAGCGAAACGCTCTCCGTGTCGATCGACCCGAAGGCAGCCGCGAGGTCGGAGTCCGTCGTCGCCGCGCCTCCGCCTCCGCCGCCCACCAGCCGCGCCACCAGGTACAGCGCCACGACCGCGCCGCAAAAGTACAGCGAGGCGCGCAGGGACTTCTCACTCATCTTCGGATCCCCCCTCCGCGGTCTCGTTCCACCGGCGTTCGGCCCGCGTCGTCCGTCCGTTGACGCGCAGGAAGCCGAACAGCATGAACAGCACCGGCACGCCGACCAGGGAGCCCCATTTCAGCGCGTTCTTTCCGGCCTCGGACTCGAACGCGAGGGTCGGGGGCGTCCGGTCCTTGGAGCGGATCCCGATCAGGGCTTCGTCCTGGGCGAGCCAGTCCACCGCGTTAGCCGCAAACACCAGGTTCTGCGAGTTGGACTGCACGAACCGGTCTTCGAGGAAGTCCGCGTCGCCGACCGCGATGATCCTGCCGCCGGGCATTGGGCCCGCGGACCGGCTCGCGTCCGCTTCGCCACCGTCGCCTTCCGCGCCGTCCGCGGCCTCGGCGCCCTCCTCCTCAGTGCCGGAGTCCTCGCCGCCGGTGCCCGCGCCGCCTTCCTCCGCCGACGCATCCACCGCGACCGCAAACGTGTGAACCCCCAGATCGTCCTCCGACACGCCGAGGTCCATCCCCGGCGCGATGAGGCCTCCGGGCGGCCTGCGCGCCCCGCCCTCGGTGGTGTTCCAGAGCGCGGTCACCGCCGGGTCCCCGTCTTCCCACGTGAAGGGCGCGGCCCAGCCGAAGCTGACGTTCTCCAGGTCGCGGTTGGTGGCGTGATCGTCGCCCCGGAAAGCGACCGGCCACAGCGGATACGGCCGGATCACGTTGAAGATCCCCTGCCTCATCGAGACGCGCTCGGCCGACGCCAGGTCCACGACCAGGTCCCCGGAAGCCTCCACGCCGCGCGCCGCCAGCAATTCCTCCAGTCCAGTGAAGATCGGCACCGACGTGGGCGCCTGCGGGTTCATCCCGTGGCGCTCCATCAGGAGCAGCGCCGCGCCCCCGGCCTGCAGGTAGCCGTCGATCGCGTCCGCGACACCGGGTGAAACCGGCTGCGCCGGCGCCGCCACCACGAGCACGTCGATGGAATCGGGCGTCAGCGCACCCGTCGAATCGTTCTGGACGTCGATGGTCGTGACATCGTACCGGTCGCCAATGCTCTCGCGGAAGCTCCGGTAGTAGAACGGGTCCTTGGCCTCGAACCCGCTCATGAAGGCCAGCGTGGGGCGTTCGTCCATGGTCATGTTGGCGATCGCCGACACCAGCCGGAACTCGAGGTCGTCGGCCCGGTCGATGACGGGGATCGTCTCCTGCTCGTCGGCGTAGGTGACGGCCAGCCCGAAGTAGCCGCGCCGAACCTGCAGTTCGTCGTCCCTGAGGACATTGAACTCGATCGGCGCGATCCCGAGGGAACTCGCCTCGTCGGCCGCGTCCTCCCCGTCGTCGGGATTGACCACCGAGACCGCGAGCATGTCGTTCGACGCGTTCTCCAGGTCGGCAATCAGGTCGCGCACATCGCGCTCCGTGAGCTGGATCTCCTGGGGCAGATCGTCGCTCACGAAGAAGCTGAGGTTTACGACATCGTCCAGGTTGCCCAGGATCTCGCGGCTGCCCTCCGAGAGGGTGAAGAGGTCGCCCCGGGTCAGGTCCAGGCGCCCCCGGACGTGTCCGCCGAGCAGGTTCAGGACGAGGACACCGAGCGCGATGACCCCCGTCCCCAGCCTCAGGCGGCGGAAGGCCTCGCTCTGGCGGCTCAGGCGTTCGTGTCCGAGCGCCGCGACCGCGAGCAGCAGGAAGAGCCCGCACGTGGAGACGAAGTAGAGAAGATCACGCAGGTCGATCACGCCCCGCGCCACGTTTTCGAAGTGGCTGAGCACCGAGAGCTGGACCGCCCAGCCGCCGATCAGCCGCGGCAGGCCGATCTGCACAATCGGCGTCCCGATCAGCACCAGCATGAAGCAGGTGAACGCCCCGGCGATGAACGCGGTGATCTGGTTTCGCGTCATCGACGACGCCCAGATCCCCACCGACAGCATCTGCGCCGCGAGTAGCGACGCGCCGACATACTGCGCGACCATGATGCCGGGGTCGGCCTCGGAGGCCATCAGGACGCCGACCGCCATCGGCAGCGTGCCCGCGAACGTGATCAGGATGAACAGCCAGCTTCCCAGGAACTTGCCCAGCACGATCTCCGTCTCGGTGAGCGGCTGCGCCAGGAGCCATTCCAGAGTTCTCCCCCGGCGTTCCTCTGCCAGGCTCTTCATTGCCACCGCGGGAACGAACACGACGAGCAGCCACGGCAGCAGGTCGAAGAACGGCCGCAGCGACGCAGCCGACACCGCATAGAGGGATCGAAACGCCATGTACAGCCCGAGGCCGAGGAACGCCACCGCCAGGACATAGGCGATGGGCTGGTCGAAGAAGCTGCGGAGCTCCTTCCGGGCCACGAGCAGGATCTGCTTCATCATTCCTCGCCGCCCTCCTCTCCGGCGCCCTCGTGCTCCTCCCCGCCGTCCTCCGACTCAACCGCGGCGTCCATGGTCAGCTCGCGGAACACCTGCTCCAGGGTGGCCCGTTCGCGGTGCAACTCCCAGAGCACCCAGCCATGTGCGGTCGCCAGGTTGAAAATCTCGGGGCGAAGCTCCTGGTCACCCGTCGTCTCCAAACGAACGCGCGTCCGCCCATTCACGGCCTCGACCGCGTGGTCGGCCACACCCGGCAGCCGCCCCAGCGCCTCGGCAACCCCTTCTCCCTCGGCCTCGACGGTGTAGCGGGAGATGCCCCGCCCGGCGTCCATCAGCTCCGCCACGGTCCCGTCGGCCGTGATCGCGCCCTTCGAAATGATCAGCAGCCGGTCGCACGTGGCCTCGACCTCCTGCATGACGTGCGTGCTGAGGATGACCGTGCGGTCGCCCCCGAGGGAACTGACCAGGTTCCGGATCTCGACGCGCTGGTTGGGATCGAGTCCCTCGGTGGGCTCGTCCAGGACGAGGATCTCGGGCTCGTGCAGGATCGCGCCCGCCATCCCCGTGCGCTGCCGGAACCCCTTCGAGATTTCGCTGATGGGCCGGAAGAACACCTCCTCCAGGCCCGTCTCCTCCACGGCCCGTTCGATCCCGGCCCGACCCGCCGCCTCGTCCATGCCGCGCAGCCGCGCGACGTATTCCAGGAACTCGCAGACCAGCATGTCGTCGTAGAGCGGGTTCGCCTCCGGCAGGTACCCCACACGCGCCTTGGCGCCGGTCAGGTTGTCCGAGATCGGGCGGCCGTCGAACCGTATGGTGCCCTCGTCGGGCTGCAGCGTACCCGTCAGCATGCGCATCGTAGTGGTTTTTCCGGCCCCGTTCGGTCCCAGAAACCCCACCACTTCCCCTCGCTCCACCTCGAAACTGGCCCGGTCGACCGCCACGATGGAGCCGTAGCGCTTGGTGACCCCTTGTACGGATATCATCCATCCTCCTTATTGTTGCCGGACGGATTCTATTCGCTTCCGCGATTCGTGTCCAGATTCCATCTGCACCGTTCTGAAGAGCGACTCCGGGGCGAGATGCCGGGGTTGCCCGAAGCCCGTCGAGCGACGCGTCGCAGTCTTGTCACGCGGACCCGCAAGCCGCACTTTGTGGAACAACCGGAGTTACGATTTCGTTGCTATAACCTGGGAGAGAAGGGAGACCCGAATGAAGCTACTTCGTTCAACATCATTCCCGCTGAGTCTGGCGCTTCCGCTGTTTCTGGCGGTTCCGCTGAGCGCCCAGCAGACCGGTACGGTCACCGGCATGGTCACGGCCGACGGATCGGGCCTGGGCAGCGCGCAGGTCGTGCTGGTCCAGGACCAGACGGGCGCGCAGTACGGCGGCCTGACCAACGACAGCGGAAGATTCAACGTGGTGGGGGTGCCCGCCGGCTCGTACACCATTTCGGTGGAGCTGATCGGGTATACGTCCGCCAGCCAATTGCTCACGCTGGAGGCCGGCGCCACCGCGGTCGCCGACTTCGCCATGACCTCGTCGGCGCTGGCGCTGGGCGGCATCGAGGTGTTTGCAGAACGTGCCGAGGAGCGGCGCACGCCAGTGGCCTTCACGGACGTTTCCAAGGCGGAGATCCAGGCTCAGCTCGGATCGCGCGACCTGCCCCTGGTCCTCAACGTCACCCCGTCGGTCTACGCGACCGCCCAGGGCGGCGGAGCGGGCGACGCGCGCATCAACGTGCGGGGCTTCAGCCAGCGCAACACCGCCGTGATGATCAACGGCGTTCCCGTGAACGACATGGAGAACGGCTGGGTCTACTGGTCGAACTGGCAGGGGGCGGGCGATGTCGCCACCAGCATCCAGCTTCAGCGCGGGCTCAGCGCAGTCAACCTGGCCACGCCGTCCATCGGTGGCACGCTGAACGTGCTCACCGACCCGAGTCCCGCGAATCCGGGGTACATCTTCAAGCAGGAATTCGGCAGCGGGAACTTCCTGAAGACGACGATGACC
Source organism: uncultured Gemmatimonadaceae bacterium (assembly GCA_964602175.1). Lineage (GTDB taxonomy): Bacteria > Gemmatimonadota > Gemmatimonadetes > Longimicrobiales > Gaopeijiaceae > Bin94. Next base: position 8,901 of record CAZRQE010000024.1, read on the forward strand.
GCCGCAACGGGGCCGGTCGGCGATTTCTCGATGTCCGCTTCGGGGGTTCGCACGACCGCCGACGGCATCATCGACGGCGTCTGGCAGGACTCATGGTCCTTCTACGTCGCATCGCAATACCGGTTCAGCGACCGCAACCGGCTCGAGTTCTACGCTCTTGGGGCGCCCCAGCGGCACGGCCAGAGGTCCTACAGGCTGAATATCGCCACGCTGGACCGTGAGTTCGCGGCCTCGCTGAGCGACTATGACCCAGCGGGCCTTGCCCGGTTCGCCAACGAGGCCGGGCGCTTCTGGAGTCCCAACGTCGCAGGCGTGGACCCCAGCTACAACGGGCGCCAGTTCAACAGCTCGGGGCCCAGCGCCGGCGTCTCCAGCCGCTACAACCGCAACTTCCTCAACGAGCGCGAGAACTACTTCCACAAGCCGCAGGTGAACCTGAACTGGTACTCGTATCTTGGCGACGGGCTGACCGCCAACACCGTCGCATACTATTCCGGCGGCAGTGGCGGCGGCACCGGCACCTACGGCTCGCTGCGCTGGGACAACACCTACAATCAGCGCGTCGCCGATTGGAACGCGACGATCGCACGCAACCGCGGAAACGATGACGGCGCGTCCTACGGCATTCTCCGGAATTCGGTCAACAATCAGACCACGTGGGGCGCCATCGCCAAGCTTCAGAAGGAGTTCGACGACGGGTTGGTGGCCAACTTCGGCGTCGATTGGCGGACCGCCACGATCGCGCACTATCGGGAAGTGCGCGACCTGCTGGGCGGCACTTTCTACAACGACTGTTTCCGTGGCTGCAGCTCGGAATTCTGGACCGAGGCGGAGGGTAACCGCGGCCTGGGCGACAAGATCAACTACCACAACGAGAACGACGTCAACTGGGTCGGCGTCCACCTGCAGGCCGAGAAGTCATCGCTGGCCGGCTCGTTCTACGGAATGGCGGGTGTCTCACGCATCTCCTACGACTTCGTCGACTTCTTCACCAGGGGCGGCGGCAGCGGCGGCTTTCACGAACTGAGCAGCGGCGGCCTGACCGGCTATCAGGTCAAGGGCGGCGCGATGCGCAATCTCGACCCCGAGTGGTCGTTGTACGGGAACGTCGGCCTGGTCTCCAAGGTTCCGATCTTCGATGGCGTAATCGACGACGGCGAGGGCGTACTGCTCGCCAACCCCCAGAACGAGACCTTTACGTCGTTCGAGGCGGGGACGCGATTCCGCTCGCTGAACCGGCAGTTCTCGTTCGACGCAAACATCTACTTCACCCAGTGGAACGACCGGACGGGCACACGCTTCGCGAGGGACTTCTTCGGGGAAGGGGATCACGCGATCATCCGCTTGCTCGGAATGGACGCGCGCCACATGGGGATCGAGTTGGAGGGCGCTTTCCAACCATCCGACTTCATGCGCTTTGATGGTGCCCTTTCCTTCGGCGACTGGAAATACACGGACGAAATCTCGGGCAGCTTCCGCGCCGAGGACCGCCAGTCGGAGACGCTGGACTACACCTTCTATGTGAAGGACCTCTACGTGGGCGACGCACCCCAGTTCCAGGTGGCGTACTCGCTCTCGGTCTTCCCGAGCGGGGGATTCTACGGTCGGCTGGTCGGAAGGACCTACGGGAAGCACTACGCCAACTTCGACCCCTTCTCGCGCACGACCGACGCTGAAGCCGGCGTCCAGTCGTGGCGTGCTCCGGGGTACACGATCTTCGACGCCCACATGTCGTACAGGCTTCCCGCGGAGATGGCGGCAGCCTTCGGCGGGAACGTGCAAATCTTCCTGCACGCGCTCAACGTCATGGACAGGGTGTTCATCCAGGATGCGCAGGACAACTCCCGCTTCAACGCATACTGGAGCGCCGCGGAACGCGAGGCGGGACGGCTGAGTCACAAGGCCGATGACGCGGAGGTGCACATCGGCATGCCGCGCCGCTTCAACTTCGGGTTCCAGATTTATCATTGACTGAAGGGCGGCGATGACCTGGCGGCAGCCGGGTCGCCGCCGGACTGCATGTGGCCCCCGCGCCGATGCCGGCGCGGGGGCCCTCGCTTTTG
>CAZRQE010000025.1:0-47063 GCA_964602175.1 uncultured Gemmatimonadaceae bacterium
GCGCAGGCGGAGATCGACGACCTTGCCGGGAGCGGCGGGTCGCCTGCGAGCTACGACAATACCATCCAGCGCCTCGACGACATCGTTCAGCAGGTGGAGGAGGAGCTGGCGCCGGTCACGGTGCTGCTGGCGGTTGCGGAAACGCCGGAGTTGAGGGACGCCTACAACGCGGTGCTGCCCGAGATCGCGGCGTTCTGGTCGCGGCTCCCGCTTCACCGGGGCCTGTGGGCGGCGGTGCGGGCGTTCTCCGGCACTCCCGAGGCCGAAGCGCTCGGCCCGCTCCGCCGCCGCAACCTCGACAGGATGATGCACCAGTTCCGGTCCGCCGGGGCCGATCTGGGCGACGAGGCCCGCGTCCGCGTCGAGGAGATCCGGGTCGAGCTGTCGCGGCTTGAACGGCGCTTCTCGGAAAACGTCCTCGACGCCACGGAAGCCTTCCGGCTGCACATCCCGAGCGATGAGCGCGCCCGGCTCGACGGTATCCCGGACACGGCCCTCGAGCTGGCCCGGCACAAGGCCCGGGCGGAGGACCTGGAAGGCTGGCTGCTGACGCTCGATTTCCCGTCCTTCGAGCCGGTCCTCAAGTACGCCCACGACCGCGAGCTGCGCCGGCAGCTCCACCAGGCCTATGTGGGACGCTGCCGGGACGGCGAACTCGATAACCGCCCGGTCATCACGCGCATCCTGGAGCTGAGACGCGAACTCGCGGGCCTGCTCGGCTACGCGGACTTCTCCGACTATCGCCTGGACGACGCCATGGCGCGCACCGGAACCCGGGCCTTCGACTTCGTCAGCGATCTGCGGGAGCGCACCCTTCCGTACTGGGAGCGCGATCTGGAGATGGTCCGGGAAAAGGCCGCGCGCATGGGGCTCGGGCCGCTGAAGCCGTGGGACCTGGCGTACGTTGCAGAGGCGCTCCGGCGAGAGCGCTTCCGGTTCGACGACGAGGTCACGCGTCCCTGGTTCCCGCTCGACCGGGTGCTGGCCGGCCTGTTCGAGATCGTGGAGCGGGTGTTCGGCGTGCGGGTGGACGAGGTGCCGGCCAGGGACGTGTGGCACGAGGACGTGCGCTCCTATCGCCTCACCGCGGAGGACGGCACCCGCCTCGGGTCGTTCCACACCGACTGGTTCCCGCGCACCGGCAAGCGCCAGGGGGCGTGGATGGCGACGCTGACCACCGGAGGTCCGCGGCCGGACGGAGAATTCGTGCCCCACACCGGCATGATGGCCGGCAACTTCGCCCCGCCCGTGCCGGGCAGGCCGGCCCTGCTCACGCACCGGAGCGTCCAGACCATCTTTCACGAGTTCGGACATCTCCTGCACCACTGCACCTCGCGGGTGCCGCTGCCTTCCCGGTCGGGGATGCACGTGCCCTGGGACTGGGTGGAGGTGCCCTCGCAGATCATGGAAAACTGGACCTGGGAGCGCGAGGCGTTGTCCATCTTCTCCGGGCACCACGAGACCGGAGAGCCTCTTCCCGACGACCTGTACCGGCGCATGCTGGCGGCGCGCCGCTTCATGGGCGGCCAGGCGCAGATGAGGCAGTTGGGGTTCGCGACCCTCGACCTGCGGCTTCATCGCGAGTACGATGGCACACGGGAGTTGATGTCGTACGCGGAAGAGGTCATGAGGCCGTTCGCTCCGGAAGAGAGCTTCGCCAGGAGCCACATCCTCACCACCTTCAGCCATCTGTTTGCGGGTGGCTACGCCTCGGCCTACTACAGCTACATGTGGTCCGAGGTGCTGGAGGCGGATGCCTTCGGGCGGTTCCGTGGGGAAGGGATCCTGTCGCGGGAGACCGGCGCGGCCTTCATGGACACCATCCTGGCACAGGGGGACAGCCGCGAACCGGACGAGATGTTCCGCGCCTTCATGGGACGGGACCCGGATCCGGACGCACTGCTGACGCGCAATCTGGGCGAGCTGGACGAGAGCTAGGAGAGAGCGATGTCGTTGATAACACGTGCCGGCGCCGCGGCGCTGCTGCTGCTCTCTGCCGGGTGCGTTTCCGGGTCCGGGGCCGGCGCTGACGCGGGCGGTGGTCCGATGGCGCGCGCAGCCGACCCGGGCGCGGTGTACTGGCTTTACGTCGGGGCGGAGTCGGCCGACCTGATCCACCGCATCCGCTTCGACGGAGCGCTCACCCTGGACCAGACGACCATGGTGGGCGAGATCCCCACCGAAACCGAGGGGCCCCACGGGCTCCGCATCTCGCCCGACGGACGCCATCTTTACATGACCACCGGCCACGGCTTTCCGGACGGGAAGCTGTGGAAGTTCGAGGCGGGCGTGGACACGGTGGTCGCCGAGCCCATCCTGCTGGGCTACTTCCCGGCGACCATCGACCTCACCCCGGACGGGCTCTACGCCTTCGTGGTCAACTTCAACCTGCACGGCGAGCACGTGCCCTCCACCGTCTCGGTGGTCTACACCCCCGACCTGGTCGAGGTGGAGCAGATCGAGACCTGCACCATGCCGCACGGCGCGCGCATGGCGCCGGACGGGCTGTTTCTCTACTCCAACTGCATGATGGACGAGCAGGTGGTCGAGATCGACACCCGCACCTTCGAGGTGGCGCGTCGGTTTTCGGTCGCGCCCGGGCGCGAGGGTCCGCTCGATGCGGAAGGCGGCGGCGCTCGCATGGCGGGCGGCATGAGCGGGATGGGCGCCGGAGCGATGGCGGGCGCTCAATGCTCGCCCACCTGGGTGCAGCCCTCGCCCGACGGACTCAGCCTCTACGTCGCCTGCAACGCCGGAAGCCGGATCCTGCACCTGGACCGCCAGAGCTGGGAGCTGACCCGGGTGCTGCAGGCCGGCACCGGTCCCTACAACCTCGCCATCACGCCCGACGGCCGCCTGCTGGTGGCGACGCTCAAGCAGGGGGCGGGGGTGGAGTTCTTCGACCTCCGCACCGGCGAAAGCCTCGCGCGCGTGCCCACCACGACCACGGTCACGCACGGCGTGGAGGTGTCGCCGGACTCGCGCTACGCCTTCGTGAGTTCCGAAGGGGTGGGCGCCGAGCCGGGCAAGGTGGACGTGTTCGACCTCTCCGACTTCTCCCGCGTGGGCGACGTGGAGGTGGGCCAGCAGGCCGGCGGCATTGCCTTCTGGCGGATGGAACTGCCCTGATTACAAAATCACACCAGCGTCGGGCGCGAGCAGTTCTGGCGCTTCCATAAGAAGAGGATGTTCCCATGCGCATGATGAATCGGAATCACCCGTACTCCCGTGGCCGGGCACTCCCGGCGCTCGTCACCCTCCTCCTCGTGCCCGCGCTGTGGGCGTGCGAGGAGATGGCCACCGCCACCCGGGTCACCTCCCCCGTGGAGCAGTTCGGGCACGAGATCGGGGCCGACTATGTCCTCCCCAACTACGTAGCCCTGAGCGAGTACTGGGAGCTGCTGGCTTCGGAGTCGGACCGCATGATCCTCGAGTCCATCGGCGAGACCTCGGAAGGCCGCGACCAGTTGATGGCGACCATCACCTCCCCCGCGAACCACGGCAGTCTCGCGCGCTACAAGGAGATCGCGGAGCGGATGGCGCAAGCGGAAGGGGTCTCGGAGGCCGATGCGCGGGCCATGGCGGCCGAAGGCAGGGCCGTGGTCTGGATCGACGGCGGCCTGCACGCCTCCGAAGTGCTCGGGGCGCAGCAGTTGATGGAGCTCGTCTACCACCTGGTGAGCGCCACCGACGACGAGACCATGCGCATCCTGGACGACGTGATCGTGCTGGTGGCGCACGCAAACCCGGACGGCCACGACCTGCTCGCCGACTGGTACATGCGCATCGAGACGCCCGAGGAGCGCAGCACCGGCGGCGCACCCGTGCTCTACAACAAGTACGCGGGCCACGACAACAACCGCGACTTCTACATGTCGGCGCTTGCCGAGAGCACCAACATCAACCGCATCATCGCGCGCGAGTGGTTCCCGCACATCGTCTACAACCACCACCAGACCGGCCCCCTGGGGACGGTGATGTTCGCGCCGCCCTTCCGCGATCCGCCCAACCACTACCTGGATCCGCTCATCCTCACCGGCCTCGACCAGGTCGGTTCGGCGATGCACCAGCGCTTCGTGCTGGAAGGGAAGGGGGGCACGACCATGCGCAGCGGGGCGAGCTATTCCACCTGGTGGAACGGCGGCCTGCGCACGACGCCCTACTTCAAGAACATGATCGGCCTCCTCACCGAGACCATCGGCCACCCCACCCCGATCGAGATCCCCTTCCTGCCGAATCGCCAGATCGCCCACGGCGACCTGCCGCTCCCGGTCACCCCGGGCGTGTGGCACTTCCGCCAGTCGGTCGACTACTCGCAGACGGCCAACCGCGCCGTGCTCGACTACGCGTCGCGCAACAGCGAACACCTCCTGTTCAACATCTGGCGCATGGGAATGAACTCCATCGAGCGGGGCAGCCGCGATTCGTGGACCGTGCTGCCGAAGTGGATCGACCAGGTCGCCGAGGATGTCGGCCCGCGCGGATCCCTGGAGGACTATGAGGCGCACCTGCGCGACCCCGCGAAGCGCGACGCCCGGGGGTACATCCTGCCCGCGGACCAGCGCGACTTCCGCACCGCCACACGCTTCGTCAACGCGCTGCTCAAGGGCGGCGTCAAGGTGCACCGGGCGACCGCCGACTTCACCGTCGCGGGCAGGGACTACCCCGAGGGATCCTACGTCGTGGTCACGGCCCAGGCCTTCCGGCCGCACGTGATCGACATGTTCGAGCCGCAGAACCACCCCAACGACTTCCAGTACCCGGGCGGTCCGCCGATCGCGCCGTACGACAACGCCGGATGGACGCTCGCGCTCCAGATGGGCGTCGAATTCGACCGCATCCTCGACGGCTTCAGCGGGCCTTTCGAGCCGATCGCGTGGCTGGCCGACGCGCCTCCCGGTACGGTGTCGGGCCCCGATTCCCCCGCCGGCTATGTGGTCGATCACGTCAACGAGGCCTTTACGGCCGTCAACCGCGTGCTCGCCGCGGGTGGCGACGTGCATTGGATCGAAGGGACGTTCGACGCGGCGGGCATCTCGCTCGCGCCCGGTGCCTTCTACATCCCGGCTGGGGCCACCACCCGGTCCCAGCTGGAAGAATGGGCCGCGCAACTGGGAATCTCGTTCCACGGGGTCACGGCGGCTCCCGAGGCCGCGTTTGAGCTGACGAACGCGCGGGTCGGCCTCTGGGACCGCTACGGCGGCTCGATGCCGTCCGGGTGGACCCGCTACGTGCTGGAGGACTTCGAATTCAACTTCGAGGTCGTCTACCCGCCTGACATCGACGCGGGCAGCCTGAACGATCGCTTCGACGTGATCATCCTGCCCGACGGCGCCATGGGCGGCGGGCGCGGCTTCCGCTTCGGCGGCGGGCCCAGCGACGAATTCCTGGCAACCCTGCCGGATTCGTTGCGCGCACGCGTCGGGTCGCTGAGCGATGACACGAGCGTGCCGGCGCTCCGTGAATTCGTGGAGAACGGTGGCGCGGTGGTTGCGATCGGGTCCTCCACGGCCGTGGGAGGCCAGCTCGGCCTTCCGCTCGCCAACTTCCTGGTGGACGACGACGGGAACCCGCTGGGCCGTGACGACTACTTCACGCCGGGATCGATCCACGACATCCGGGTGGAGCACGGCAGCCCCATCACACACGGTCTGGGCGAGCGCGTGCACGTGCTGCACAGCCACAGCCCGGTCTTCCAGATCGGCGACGGTGCGGCCAACGTGCGGCGCCTGGCGTGGTACGACACCGCCGAACCGCTGGTGAGCGGCTGGGCATGGGGGCAGGAGCACCTCCAGGGCGGCACGAGCATGGTCGAGGCGGACATCGGCGCCGGGAAGCTCTTCCTCTTCGGCCCCAAGATCACGTTCCGGTCGCAGCCGCACGGCACCTTCCCGCTTCTTTTCAACGGGATCCACTACGGAGCGGCGAAGCGGCGGCCGGTGAGCTGAGGTGAACGAGACCGGGGCACCGTCCGTTCGCGGCGCGGATTCACCGCGCGAGGACCCGCCACGCGACGACCCGCCGCGCGAGGACCCACCCGACAACCCCTTTGAGCGGTTGCGGAGCCGCTGGCTTGTCCCGTGCGCGCTAGGAGCGGGCGCGGCCATCCTCATCCTGCTGTTGCTGTTGACGGAGATTGTCGGATTCGCCACGGGAAGCGCAGTGGCCGACGATCCCGCAACCAGAGACAGCCTGGCGATGCTTGCGGGCTACGGAGGCATGGTCGCCTGGCTGGTGTGGGCGTGCCGCCGTGCGGGCGTCGACTTCGGACGCCTGATCGGGCGGGTGCCCGCCGGACACGACTGGGCGATCACGGGCGCCTTGCTGGCCGTCACCATCGCGTTTTCGTACGGGTCGTGGGAACTCGTCGCCTGGATACTGACCCGCGTGGCCCCGGATCTTCTGACCTGGCTGGTGCAGATGCTGCCGGAAAGGCCGACCGGGAATCCCGGGCACCACATCGTCATGGTCCTCGTTCTCGTCGTCGCGGCTCCGCTCGTCGAGGAGGTGCTCTTCCGGGGCGTGCTGGTCAATCGCTGGGGGGTCAAGTGGGGTGTGAGGGCCGGGGTCGTGATTTCGGCCGTGGCGTTCGGGATCCTGCACGCGAACGTCATCGGGATCGGTTTCGTGGGACTGGTGGCGGCCATGCTGTACTTCCGGACCCGCACCCTGATCGTCCCGATCGTCTTTCACGCCGCGAACAACACGATCGCGGCCATCGGCATGTATCTGCCCGGCAGCTCCGACACGGCCGCCATCATGGATGGCGATGGCTGGCTCGGGTTTCTCCTCGTCTTCGTTACGCTGCCGGTGCTGATCTGGTACCTCTGGCGCTACTGGCCGGCACACGATGCCGTGATCCCCTATATGGGCGGCGGTGCGGAAGACGACGACCAGGACGCGGAAAAACCCCTGTGATCGAATCAGCACCGTTTCCGGTGCGCGTAGCCGCCATCGACGCCGGTTCCAACGCCATTCGCTTCGTCGTAGCCGACTTCATCGGTCCGGACCGGTACAACGTCGTCCACAAGATCCGCCAGCCGATCCGCCTGGGGCACCGTGTCTTCACGCACGCGGAACTGGACGAAGAGACCATGGAATGGGCCGTGGCCGCCTTCCGCCTGTTCCGCCGCGAGATCGACGCGCGGGGCGTCGACCGATACCGCGCGGTGGCGACCAGCGCGACCCGCGAGGCAACCAACCGCGGCAGCTTTCTGGACAGAATCCGGGAGGAATCCGGCATCGTCCTCGAGCCGATCAGCGGAGCGGAGGAGGCACGCCTCGTCCACCTGGCCGTGCGCAGCCGCGTCGACCTCTCCCGGGGCCGCTGGATCCTGGTGGATCTGGGGGGCGGCAGCGTCGAAGTCTCGCTTGTCGACGACACGGGCATCCTGTGGAGCGAGTCCTATCGCGTCGGCACGGTGCGCCTCCTGGAGACCCTGGCCGAGGCGGAGGGCTGCCACGACTCGCTGCGCGCGTGGGTCGGCCGTCAGCTCCGCGCCCTCACGATACCACCCCCGGAGGGCTACCCGGGTCCGACTGCGTTCGCGGCGACCGGAGGCAACATCGAAGCGATCGCCGAACTCGCCCTCAGCTACGTCGACCCGCTGAACCTGGCGCTGCTGCCGATCAACCGGCTCGACGCCGTGATCCATCTCCTGACCGCAATGAGCGTCCCCGAGACGATCCACGAACTGAGGCTGCGCCCAGACCGCGCCGACGTCATCCTCCCGGCGGCACTGGTCTACCGGCACTTCGCCGACATGGCCCGCGCCGACCAGATCGTGGTTCCGAGCGTGGGTGTCAAGGAGGGAGTACTGCTGGACGCGGCGGCGGAAGCGACCCTGTATTCGACCGTCGCCTGATCGGCCGGGGCCGGGGTCCGGAGCGCCCGCCGCCGTCGCCTACCGCCCCCAGGCCAGATAGCGGATCTGCTGGATCGCCACCGACAGCCCCGCCAGGCTGACCGGCTCCTCGGCCTCCACCTCGCCGAGGATCTCGTGGAACCGGCTCAGCTGTGACTCGTCTTCCTCGAATCCGAGTGCCCCCGCGAGGTCGTCCTCGCCTGCCAGCGCGTTCTCGGTGAGGTTGCGCCGAATCGCGCCCAGGTCGTTGATCAGCCCCAGCGCCCAGCGCTGCTGCCACTTTCCGTCGCCGCTGGCGCGCTCGATACACCCGCTCAGCCACGGAATCCGGAGTTCCTCGGTGACCCAGTAGTAGACCCGCGCGGCGCTCACGGGGTTGGTTCCGGTGCTTCGGGCCAGGCGGAGGATCTCGAGCAGGTGATCGAGGAAGCGCAGGGCCACGAGGTTGCGGATAAAGGGCTCGTCCCCCGCCTGGGGCATCAGCGCGGCCACCCGAGCTTCGAAATTCTCCCGGTCCTCTCCGGCCACGATCTCGTGGAACTGCCCGCGCAGGGCTTCGAGACCGTTCAGGCTTCCCTCGATGAGGGCGGTGGTCGACTCCTCCGGGTCGCAATTGGTCAGTACCCAGCGCGTCGTCCGTTCCAGCACCCGCGCCAGCCCCATCGTCCAGCGGTAGGTCACCGCCGCGGACACCTGTCCCTCGCGCGACCGGATGTCCGCCAGCAACGAGTCGTGCCGGGTCAGCTTCGCGGCCACCAGCCACGCCCGCGCGATCTCCGCGGCACCGCGGCCCGTCTCGCGCATCAGGCGATCGATGAACACGGACCCCATGAGGTCGACGAGGTCGTTGGTCAACTGGCACGCCACGATCTCGCGGCGCAGACGGTGGTTGGCGGCGCGCTCCAGGCCCACCAGCTCCATGGCTTCACCCGGGAAGTACCCGTGGAAATAGTCCGAAGCCGACGGGTCGTCCGGGAGGTCCGAGGCGAGCAGTGCCGACTTGAGGTCCAGCTTGGCGTAGGCCAGCAGAACGGACAGCTCCGGCCGCGTGAGCGACTGGTTCGCCTCCCGGCGCGCAGTGAGTTCGTCCCAGGACGGCAGTCCCTCCGCGTCGCGGTCGAGGAGGCCGGTACGTGCCAGGCGCCCCATCAGCGCCCAGTAGTGGTCCATGCCGCGGCGGGCGCGGTACTCGTCCAGCGACACCGCCTGACAGCCGGACTCGTTGTCCGCGAGCACGAGCGTGGCGACCGTGTCCGTCAGGCGGTGCAGCAGCTCGTTGCGCTGCTCCCGCGTCACCAGTCCGGCGCCCAGGGCCTCGTTCAGGAGGATCTTCAGGTTGACCTCGCGGTCCGAGAGGTTGACCCCGCCCGAGTTGTCGAGCGCATCGGTGTTGATCCGTCCGCCGCCGAGTGCGTACTCGACCCGGGCGGCCTGCGTGAACCCCAGGTTCCCGCCTTCCCCCACCACCTTCGCCCGGAGATCGCCCACGTCGATGCGCACCGCGTCGTTCGATGCGTCGCCGGCATCGGCGTGGCTCTCCGCGGTTGCCTTCACGTAGGTGCCGATGCCGCCATTCCACAGCAGGTCGACGGGTGCGGACAACACCGCCCGGATCAAGCTCTCGCCGTCCAGGGTCGCCACCTCCGGATCCAGGCCCAGCGCGGCGCGAACGTCGTCGTTAAGGTCGATCGACTTCACCCCGCGCGGGACGATCATCCCGCCCGGCGAGAGTTTTTCGCGGTCATAGTCGTCCCACGACGAGCGGCCCAGCCGGAAAAGCCGCTCGCGCTCCTCGAAGGACGCCACCGGATCCGGGTTCGGGTCCAGGAAGACGTGCCGATGGTCGAACGCCGCAACCAGGCGAATGGCCCACGACAGCAGCATGCCGTTGCCGAACACGTCCCCGCTCATGTCGCCGATCCCCGCCACCGTGAAGGCGTCCCCCTGGATGTTCCTGCCCATCTCCCGGAAATGCCGCTTCACGGACTCCCAGGCACCGCCGGCCGTGATGCCCACCTTCTTGTGGTCGTACCCGTTGGAACCACCCGAAGCGAAGGCATCGTCCAGCCAGAACCCGTACTCCGCCGCAACACCGTTGGCCGTGTCCGAGAAGGGCGCCGTGCCCTTGTCCGCCGCGACGACGAGGTAGGGGTCGAAGCCGTCGTGCCGGATCACGCCCTCGGGTGGCGCGGACTCGCCGTTCAGGTTGTCCGTGATGTCCAGCAGTCCGCGCATCAGGGTGCAGTACTGTTCGCGCGCCTCGTGGGCCATGGCGTCGCGGTCGGGCAGCGACCGCAGGCACACGAAGCCGCCCTTCGACCCGCTCGGCACGATCACCGCGTTCTTCACCATTTGCGTCAGAACCAGCCCCAGGACCTCCGTGCGGAAATCGTCCGGGCGGTCCGAGTGGCGTATGCCGCCCCGGGCAACCGAAGCCCCGCGCAGGTGAATGCCCTCCATCCTCGAAGACCTTACCCACACTTCGTACTTGAGACGGCTCCTGACCACGCTCTCCAGGAGCCCGGATTCGAACTTGAACGAGATGTACGGAACCCCCCCCGACCGCACCGTCGGCGTGCGGCCGCCGGTCCGATAGTAGTTCGTCCGCACGGTGGCCTCGATCACCTTCTGGAAGGCCCTCAGCGCGCGGTCATGGGCGAGCGAGCTCACCCCGACCAGTTCGTCGGCGATGCGGCCGGCGAGGTCGGGAGCCCTGGGATGGCGGACCTCCCGCGCCCCGCGGCCGTCCGGGTCGCCGGCCCCGACACCTTGCGGGTCGAATCTCGCTTCGAAGAGCCGGAACAGCAGCAATCCGATCGCCGGGTGGCTGTCGAGCGCCGCGCGAAGCACCTGCCGGCTGGGGACCGCCCCGATCTGGAACGCGTAGTGCGCGTACGCCCGCAGCACCTCGACCTCGCGCCAGGCCATCCCGGTGGGCCGGATCAGGCGGTTGAACCCGTCGTTCGTGGCGTCGCCGTTCCGGATCGCCAGGATCGCCTCGGACAGAACGGGCCCTCGCGCCTCGATGTCGATTCCGGTCCCGTCCGCCGTCTGCACGTCGAAGCTGTAGATCGACGAGTCGGCATGACCGCCCCCCTCCCGCAGCTCGAACAGCGAGACGTTGATGATGCGCAGCCCGCAGTTCTCCAGAACCGGCATGAAATCGGACAGGATGATCTGATGCTCCCGGATATAGATCTTGAGCTCGCACCCGTCGGGTTCCGCGTTCTCGAAGAAGCGAACCGACTCCATGCGCCCGTCCACCTTCATGGCCTCGAGTTCGGCGATGTCCCTCACGGCCGCCGCCGGCTCGGTGGCGGCCCGGTACTCCGGCGCAAACGCACCGGCGTAGTGACGCGCCATGCGACGCGCCTCGTCCGGCGGACGTTCCTCGCCCAGGAGGTCCCGCACCTCGTCCAGCCACGACCTTGTCAGGCTCGTGACGATCGCCTTCAGGTCGCGCCAGTCGATCTCCGCCAGCCGCTTCGCCGGACCGCCGAGGTAGAAGTGCAGGCGCGCCTGGTCGCCGGCGCTCAGCGCCAGGTGGTAGTTGAGGATCTCGACCTTGTAGCGCTTCGCCAGGGACGCTTCGAACTCGCGCCGAAAGGCCCCCGAGAAGCGGGCCCGCGGCATGACGACCATGATCGACACGCCCCTCCCCAGCGCGTCGTGACGCACCGACACGAAGATCTCCGCGGTGTTGTACCGGGTCAGGATCGTGCGGATGTCCTTGGCGACCTCCTCCGCGGACGCGAGGAAGAGCTCCTCCTTGGGCAGCGACCCGAAGATCGTGATGATCTCCTTGTAGTCGTGCTGTCCCTCCGACACCCCCGCCAGATCCAGCACCTGCGCGAGCTTCTGCCGCAGGATCGGAATGTCCTGCGCGGGCTCCGAGTACGCCTGCGAGGTGAAAAGCCCCAGGAAGCGGTGCTCGCCGGCGACCGAACCGTCTGCACGCAGCTTCTTGACGCCGATGTAGTCCATCCGCGCGCGACGGTGCACGGTCGACTCGGCGTTGGTTTTGCTGATGATCAGAAGCGGCCCGGACAGCGCCCGCTCGCGCATCTGATCGGACAGCGCGCTCATGGGCACGGGACGTGCGAATGCCGACCCCTGCTCTTCCTGCAGAATGCCCAGTCCCGACCCCACGTCGACCGTCACGGCGTCCTCGCCACCCGGTTCGTGCGGGCCGAAGGTGTAGGACCGGTAGCCGAGGAAGACGAAGCCCCCGTCGCGCAGCCACCTCAGGAACGCCTGGATCTCGCGGAACTCGTCCCGCCGGTCCCGCACGTCGCGCATCCGGAACCCCAGCTCGGAGACCACGTCGGCGATCTTGTCCACCATGAGACCGAAGTCGTCCGTGGCCTTGACCACGTCTTCCAGCCGGCGGGCGGTCTCGGCGCGGAGAGACTCGCGAACCTCCTCGTCGGCGACGCGCGCCAGTTCGACGTACACGACCGATTCGGTGCCGGCGCCATCGCCCGGCGGGTTCAGGTCCGTGATCCACCCGTCCCCGTCCCTCTCCACGGTCATCAGCGGGTACACGAAGTGCGCGATCCGGCGTTCCTGCGTCGACAGGAACTCGCGGATCGTGTCCACAATGAACGGCCGCTCGGAGACGTTGGTCTGAATGATCGTCACCGGCGCCGGCCCGCCAGCTTCTCCCGGGTCCGGGTTCATGACCTCCACATCGACCCGGTCCGGACGGCTGCGATTCAGGAAGTCGAGCGACTCCACGCACATCCGGGCCAGATCCTCCGGCCTCCGCTCCTCCAGCAGCTCCATCGTCGCCTTGCCGAGGAAGAACGGAACGAACTTGCGGAGGAGCCGGTAGCGGTCGTCCTCCACCGAGTCCTTCAGGAACTCGAGCACCGCTGCGATTGCCTGGGTGCTGGCGGGTGACCCGGAGGGATCGCCTGTCTGGATCATTTGTCGGGGATTCGTTCGGCGTGAACAGTGGCGGGATTCATGGCAATCTCGGAAAACCCGAGCGGTGCCGCCAGACGTTACCTTTGAACCGTCGGCTACCCGTACCCCTGGAGCAGTCCGTACCCCGAGGCGGCGCATTGCGTTTCATCCACATCGCCGATGTTCACCTCGACACCGCCTTCGCGGGCCGGTCGGAAGAAGTGCGAAGCCGGCTGCGCGAGGCTGCCCGCGACGCGTTCGCGCGGTGTGTCGACACCGCGGTGTCCGAAGAGGTTCACGCGGTTCTCATCGCCGGCGACCTGTTCGACGGGCCGCGCCTGTCGTTCGGCGGCGAGGGCCTCCTGTTGCGGCAACTCGCGGTTCTGGCCGAGGCGGGCATCCAGGTGGTCTACGCGACCGGGAACCACGACCCGGGAAGCGGGCCGAGCGTGCAGGAACTCGCCTGGCCTGACAACGTCACCGTCATGGCCGGCGGCGAACCGGTCACGGTTACCGTGGTGAACCGGCAGGGCGATCCGGTCGGCACCGTCACCGGCGCGGGGCACGCGACCGCCCGCGAGACCGCCGACCTCGCCAGCGGTCTCCGACCCCCCGCCGCGACCGGCCTGCCGCGCGTGGCCCTGCTGCACACCCAGGTCACCTCGGCCAGCGGCAGCGAGCTTCACCAGGCCTATGCGCCCTCCAGCCTGGAGGTCCTGCGCGGGGCGGGCTTCGACTACTGGGCGCTCGGACACGTTCATCAGCGTCAGGCGCTCGCAGCCGACCCACCCGTCCACTACCCCGGCAACCTCCAGGGGCGCAACCCTCGCGAAACCGGCCCGAAGGGCGGTCTGCTCGTCGACCTTCACGACGCCGCGCATCCGGTGGTCGAATTCCGGGAGTTCACGCCGGTGCGGTGGGAGAAGCTCGCCCTGGCGGGCCTCGAGAACGCGCGCACGCTGGAGGCGCTCGTGGAACGGGTCGTCGATGCCTGGGACGAGGCCCGGTCGTCCGACCCGGGGAGCGACGAGACGGAGTGGGTGGTGACCGTGGACCTGGCGGGCCCGTCCCCGGCGTGGCGCAAGCTGCGCGAACGCGAGGAGCTGGACGCGCTGGAACAGGAGTGCGCGGACTGCCTGGGCGCGCTGTCGGTCCGGATCCGGGCGGACGGCACGCACGCGGTGGTCAGCCTGGCGGACCACATCGATCGCCAGGAC
The DNA here is from genome assembly GCA_964602175.1 of uncultured Gemmatimonadaceae bacterium. Classification (GTDB taxonomy): domain Bacteria; phylum Gemmatimonadota; class Gemmatimonadetes; order Longimicrobiales; family Gaopeijiaceae; genus Bin94. Next base: position 13,991 of record CAZRQE010000025.1, read on the forward strand.
GCGCTGGGCGCGTCGCTCCGCCTGTGCAGGCGCGTCGCGGCGGGCGACGACCGCCTGGGTCTGGAAGAGGTGGATTTTGCCGGGTTCGACCAGGAACGCCACGGGTCGCTCGAGGCGTACCTTCGGCGTCTGCTCGACGGCGCGGACTCCGAGATCATGGCGAGGATGCTCACCGGCGCGACCACCGAGACGGGCTCGCCATGAGGTTCGAGTCGATCGAGGTCGTGCGCTACGGCTGCCTGACCAACCTCTCGACAGGCGAAGACCCGCTCCCGAACATCGTGGTCGTGCTCGGGCCCAACGAGAGCGGAAAGTCAACTTTATTTGACTTAATGTCAACTTTAGTTTACGGATTTCGCCCAGCCAGCCGCGCCAGGCACCCATTCACGCCCTGGGCGGGCGGAGATCCCGAGGGCCGCGCCCGGATCCGTCTCGACCAGAGCGCGGATGCTCCCGTGATCGAGGTCCACCGGCGCCTGCGGTCGCAGGCGTGGGGCAGGCTGCACGTCGGCGAGCGCGTGGACGACATCCGCAACCATCCCCTCCCCGCCGCCGGTCACGTTACCCGCGTCGTTTTCCGCCAGGTCTACGCGCTGACCCTCGCCGAGCTCGCCGGTCTCGAGGGCGAGAGCTGGGACCTCGTGCAGGATCGGCTGGTCGGCGCGATGGCCGCGCCGGATCTGCACTCGGCACGCACCGTTGCGGCCGGCCTGGAGGACGAGGCGAAGCGGCTGTGGCGCCCCGACCGGCGCGGCCGTCCCCGCGTGCGCGTGCTCGCGGCCGAACTGGCGGCCCTGAACGAGCGCAAGCGCGATGCGCTCTACCGCGACCGCACGGTGCGGGAGAAGGTGGCGGAGCGGGCGGAGGCAGAGGCCAGGCTCCAGGCGCTGCACGGGGAGAGGGCCCGCGAGCGGGAACGTCACGGCGTGATCGACCACCAGCTGAACCGGCTGCTCCCCGTGCGGCGGGCGCTGGCGCGCATTGACGAGCTTCGCGCCGAGGCGGGAGCCGCGAGCGACCTGGAGGCGCTGCCGAACAGGCCGGCCGAACGACTGAGCGAACTGCGCGAGGAAGCGCGGGCCGCGAAGGACCGGGTCGCCCTTCTCGAACGCAGGCGGCGCGAAGCGGTCGCGGCCGGGACGGAAGGCGAGCGCCTTCAGGCACGTTGGGAGGAACACGCCGGGGCGCTGTTCGCGGAGCCGCCGGACGATGGCGCCCGTGAGGCGCTCGCCGCGGTTTCCATGGAGGACCTCCGCGGCCGCGTGCGGGCGTTCGAGGCCGCGCGCGAGGACCGCCGCGTGGCCGAGGAGGGTCTCCTGCGCGGCGCGGACGCCGATTTCCCGGGGGCACTCAAGCCGGCCAGGAGCCGGTTGGTGGGGGGCGTCGTCCTGCTGCTGGTGGGGGTCGCCATCGCGGCTCTCACGCTGCCGCAGGTCGGTGTGGAGCTTCCGCTGGGCAATGCCTTCGCGCTCCGCGTGGGCGCCGTCGCCGCGATCGGGGGATTCCTCCTGACGATCCTGTGGTGGGATGCCGATCGGCGGGCGCGGCGGTACGGCAGGGCCACCGCCGACGCCCGCGGGCGCCGGTCCGGGCAGGTGGCGCAGCTGCGCGAGGCCGAGGAGGCCGCGCGCCGCGACGCCGTGAGCCTCGTCGCCGCCCTGCCCATCCGCGACAACCTTCTGAAGGCCCCGGACATGGAGCTTCCGGCCCGGATCGAGCGCATGCTGGAGCTGCTGGCCACGCGGGACGAGCGCACCACCGCCACGCGCCGCGACCTGGAGCGCGCGGAAGACGACCTGGCCACCGCCCGGCGGGACCACGAGGGCGTGGACAGGCGCCTGCGCGACCTGGAGGCAAGGCTGGCCGAACTGGGCGACGGCGACGCCGAGCGCGGCGCCCGCCGAGCGGCTGGCCGCACGGAAGCCGCGCAGAGGGCCGATCAGATGCGGGGCGAACTGGAGCGGGAGTGGCCCGAGCTGGACCGGGTCGCGGCCGAAATCCGCGAGGCGGACGCGGCTGGCACCGACTGGGCGTCGCTCGTCCAGGCTCTCCGCGACGCGTCCGGGCGGCACGACGCGCTCGCCGGGGAGGGCGAGGAGCTCCGCAGCACGATCACCAGACTCGACACCGAGATCCGCCACTTGCAGGAGGGCGACACTCCCGACCGGGTCGAGGGGCGCATCCAGGCGGTCAAGGAGCGCATCCGCGACGCGAAGGAGGCCCGGGACCGGTCGTTTCTGCTCGCGAGGATCGTCCGCGAAGCCGATCGTCGCTTCCGGGACCAGCACCAGCCCGACCTGCTACGCCGCGCCGCGGATCACCTCCGGCACATCACGGCCGGCCGCTACGAGCACATCGAAATGGGCGAGACGGGCGACGAGTCCTTCTACCTGAGCGGCCCCGCCGCGACCACGCCAAGGAAGGTGGGCCAGGCGCTCTCGCAGGGAACCAGGGAGCAGGTGTACCTGGCCCTGCGGCTGGCCATCATCGACCACCTCGACGCCGGCGAAGAGCGCCTCCCGCTGTTCATGGACGAGACGCTGGTCAACTGGGACGCCTGGCGTCGCGACCGCGCCTTCGGACTGCTGGAGCGCGTCGCCGAGAAGCGCCAGGTGTTCGTCTTCACCTGCCACCCCGCCATGGCCGCCGAGCTGGAGGATCGCGGCGGCCGAATCGTGGCGCTGGGGGAGCGGTAGCGGTCCGTGGACAAAGCCGCCCGAGCACCGAGTCGCCAAGCGGTCCGTGGGCTGCGAGCGCTCAGCCGCCCCGAAGCCGCTCCCGCGCAAGCGTGAAGAACATTTTCGCGCCGACGCGCAGCGACATCCCCAGGCGGCCCGAGATCTTGGAGCGGCCCCGGACGCGCGGCAGGTGCGGCGCCTCCACCTCCACGATGGCGAGGCCCTTGCGCACCGCCCGCAACTGCATCTGCAGCGTCCAGCCCCAGTTGCGGTCGTCCATCGCCAGACGCTCCAGCGCGTCGAAACGGATCGCCCGGAATGGCGGGAGATCCACGAACCGGCGGCCGAAGAGCAGCCGCACGGCGGCCAGCACGACGCGATTCCCAAGGCGGGCGTGCGCGTGGAGGTTGCCCGTGCCCCCGTCCCGCCCGACGCGTACCCCAAGCGCCAGATCGGCACCGTGCGTCACCGGATCCAGCACGAGCGGGAGCTGCTCCGCGCTTTCGGGGTGGTCCGCGTCGAGGAACACGAGCACCTCGGGCCGATTCGGAAGCGCCGACAGGCTGGCGATGCCCTTCAGGCACGCCGCGCCGTAGCCGCGCTCATCCTCCCGCACGACCACCGCGCCGGCGGCGCGTGCGACGGCCGCCGTGCCGTCCGTGGAACCGTTGTCGGCCACGACCACGCACTGCAGGCGACCGATGGGCAGCGCGCGCAGGACCGCGGGGAGCGCATCCTCCTCGTTGAGCGCCGGGATCAGCACCGCCGTGCGGGAGAGCCGCTCGTCCGGGATTGAAGTCACCGCAGGAATAGAACGCGGCGTGCCGCCCCGGACCAGCGGGTGGCGCGGCGCGGGCCGCGCGGCTGGCGCTGCGAGCCCGGCTGGCGCGGCGAGCCAGGTCGGCGCGGCGGACCCGGTCGGCGTGGCCTGGCCCCGCCCGGTTGGCGCGGCACAGCCCGCCGGGGTATGGTGCCGCATGAAATCGCCCATGCGCGTGCTTCTGCTCCTCGGCGTGCTCGAAGTGGCGGCACTGGCCGCCTTCGGATGGCTGACCGGGGCCGCGCTGCCCCTGCCCCGCCTCCTCCTTCCCGCAGCCGCATTTCTCTGTTACGGCGCCGCCGCGATCGCCGCGACGAGGCGTCCGCTCTCGATCCCCCTCATCTGGAGTATCGGGATCCTTGCCCGGCTGGCGCTGCTGCCGCTGGCGCCGGAGCTGTCCGACGACATCTACCGCTACCTCTGGGACGGCCACGTGCTCGGAGAGGGCCTCAACCCCTACGGACACGCGCCCGCGGACGATGCGTACGCGTCGATCCGCACGCCGTGGCACGACCGGATCAACCACCCCGAGGTCCCGACCATCTATCCGCCGCTGGCGCAGCTTCTGTTCGGGCTGGTAGGGGCGCTCGGCGGAACGATCCCGGTCGCGAAGCTGGTGTGGCTGTGTTTCGATCTCGGCTGCGGGCTGCTGCTGTACCGGATCGCCAGCCACACGGGCCGCAATCCGGGCGCCGTCCTGGTCTGGTACCTGTGGTCGCCGCTGCTGATCGTGGAGACGGCCTGGAGCGCGCACTTCGATGCGGTCGGGCTCTTCTTACTGGCGGGTCTCATTTGGGCTGCCTCCGGTCGCAGGGACCGCCCGGGTGGCACGAGTCGCGGGCGCCGCCCGAGCCGCCGGCGGGGGCGCCGGGCGCGCCGGGTCCGGGCTGCCACGCTCGGCTCGCTGCTCGGCCTCGCCGCCCTGACCAAGTTCGCCCCGGCGGCCGCCCTGCCACCCCTCGTTCGCCGTCACGGCGCCCTTCCGGCCCTCGCCTTCACCGCCGTCTGCGCCGTCCTCTACCTGCCGTTCGCCGGCGTCGGCCTCGGGGCCCTCACCGAAGGGCTGCGCACGTATGCCGAGCACTGGACGGCCAACCAGGGTGCCTTCACGCTCGTCGCGCGGTTGTTCCCCGACCCCGTTGAGGCACGCGTGGCGGCCGCCGTGCCCGTGCTTGCGGTCGTCGCGTATGCCACCTGGCGGCGCTTCCGCGTCGAGCGGGCCCTGCTGTGGGTCATCGGAGCCGGGCTGCTCTTCACACCCACGTTCCACCCCTGGTACGCGCTCTGGGTGCTCCCGGTGGCGGCGCTGCGCGGGAATGCGCCGTTCCTGCTGCTGACCGGCCTGGCGTTTCTCGGCTACTGGGGACTCGCGGCCTACCAGCTCACCGGGGTGTGGCCGGAGCCCGCCTGGACCCGCCTGGTCATGTGGCTCCCGGTGTGGGCTCTGTTACTGGCGGACATCGGCGGCGTGCGCAGAGTTGCCGCCGGGTCCGGGGCCCTACGAATGCGTCGGCCGTCCCGGGTTCAGACCCAGTCCCAGATACCCCGAAGCGAAGAGCGCCACGAAGGGCAATGACGCCCAGTATCCCTGCAGGATCGCGACGGTGCCCGACAGGACCATGAAGGACCCCGCGGCCACCGCCAGGGCCCGGCCGCGGAAGGCGCCCCGGGGTCGCTCGTAGCTGGAACGGCCCGCGCCTCCCGCCTTGGGCGTCCGCTCGAACGGGTCGCGGAACCGGCCGAGACCGCGCAGCACCGCCCGGCTCAGGAGCACGGACATGCCGGCCCCGAGCGTGAGCGTGCCGGCCGCACTCCGAAACGCGCGCGCCCAGCGGCGCCCTCGCTTCCGGGCGGCCGTCAGGTAGAAGAACAGGAACGGGCCCGTCGCCCCGGCGAACACGGCCAGGTCGACCCACCAGAAGCGGTCGACGCCCAGCGCGCTCCTGGCGATCGCGGACGGGACGATGAGCAGCGCGAGGACGAAGGTGAGCGGGTGGGCCAGGTGGCCGCTCAGGTGCAGGAAGGCCTCAAGTTTTACGGCGGGACGAAACCGGCCCCGCAACAGTCCCGGGAGCACCTTGCGCGCCGTCTGGATGCCGCCCTGCGCCCAGCGCCGCTGTTGCACCAGAAGCGACGCCGGAGTGCCGGGAAGCTCGGCCGGCACTCCGATGTCGTCGCGCAGCACGAACCGCCATCCCGCCATCTGGGCCCGATAGCTGATGTCGAGGTCCTCGGTAAGCGTGTCGTGCTGCCACCCGCCCGCGTCCAGAAGCGCCTGCTTGCGCCACAGTCCCGCGGTGCCGTTGAAGTTGAAGAAGCGGCCGCCGAGGTAGCGTCCCCGCTGCTCCACCAGGAAGTGGCCGTCCAGAAGCAGGGCCTGGGCCCTGGTGAGCCACGAGTCCTGTTCGTTGATGTGGTCCCAGCGCGCCTGCACCAGGCCGACGCCGGGGTCCTGCATGACGGGCAGCAACGACTCCAGCAGACACGGAGAGGGCACGAAATCGGCGTCCAGAATGAGGATGAAGTCCCCGGTCGCCCCCTCCAGGCCCGCCGCCAGCGCACCGGCCTTGTAGCCCGTCCGCACGGAACGGTGGAGGACGCAGACGTCGACGCCCCGGCGGCGCCACTTCCGGGCGCATCGCTCCGCCAGCGCCGTGGTCTCGTCCGCGGAGTCGTCCAATACCTGGATCTGCAGAAGCCCGGCGGGATGCCGCAGCTGGCAGGCGGCGTCGATCAGGCGCTCCACGACGTGCTTTTCGTTGAAGACGGGCAGCTGGACGGTGACGCGGGCCGCCGAAACAGGGCGCGGCGTGGTCGGAGGAGACGGTGCCGCCGGCGAATACATATTTTGCGTAAAATACATATTATCCACGCCGACCCCGCTCTCTCCGCGCCTCCTTCGGGACAGAACGAGCAGAACGATGCGATGCGCTGCAAAGGGGAGGAGGAGCGTCAGGACACCCGCGTACAGCGACACCGCGACGATGCTGAGCAGATCGATCATTCGGGCGGGGGCGTGGGATTCGGGTCGAAGCCCCGGCACTGCAGCACCGGGAGTGGAGGGTACTTGCGGAAGGTAGGGTCGTGGCGGTGACGGCCACAAAGGTAGAAGCGCGAGCCTCGCCCCGAGACGACCCGGCGCATCCAGGCGCACCGGAGGCAGAGACCGACGCGGGCCCCCTCAGCCGCTTCAGAGGTCATCGGACTCCAGGATGCCGATGTACCCCCGATGTCTGCCGCAGTCGCCGCGCCGATGCGAATAGTACCGGCCATCTCCGCACAGGGTGCATTCGCCGCTCACCGTCACGTCCTGGGCCGGCACGCCGGCGGCGATGGTCCGCCGCCGGATCACCGACCTCAGATCGATGGCGGCGGGATGGCCAGGCGCCCCCTCGCCCAGGGCGTGGAAGACTTCCGGGCCGACCTCGTAGCAGTGGCCGCATATGGCCGGGCCGAGATGGACCAACAGCTCCCTCGGGTCGCTCCCGAAGGATTCGGACAGCCTGTCCAACCCGGCCTCTACCACGCCCGCCGCCGTTCCCCGCCATCCAGCGTGCAGCAGCGCCACGGTCCGCCGGGAAGGATCCACGATGAACACCGGCACGCAGTCGGCCAGGGTGACGGTCAGGAGCACCCCGGGAGCGGCGGTCGCATGGCCGTCACCTTCGCCGGTCACACATACGCCGCGGGGGAGCGGATCGTGTACGCGGACCGCCCGCCCATGCACCTGGCGACTCCTCACGACCGAGCGCCAGTTGGCGGCCAGGGCCAGGTCCACGTCGTCGGGCTTCTCCGTTGGCGCCGAGGGTGCTGGTGCTGGCGCGGACGGGCCACCCGCGAGGGTCCGCCTGGTCGTTCCAGCACGCAACCAGGGGAAACGCCCCTCCCACGCCGCCACCGGGGTCGTTCCGAACGATCGAGTCTCCATCACCTGGCCGGTCTGTCTGGTCCCCCGAACGGGGGATACCGAGTCGCAAGTGCCCTCGCAAATTACCTCAAATGGCGACACCGACGCGAGGAGGCGACGAATGACTGCACGGCGCGCCCGAACGAAAACGCGGAGGGGACTCGCGGTGGCCGCCCTGGCCATGGCCTGGGCCTGCGGAGACTCGGCAACCGAACCGCCGCCGGACGGACCCGACCTGATCGTCTCCGTTCCCGACGTCCCGGCCAGCGTGGCCTACGGCCGCACGTTCCACATGGGCGTCACGGTCCTCAACCGGGGAACGAGGACGGCGGGGCGGACGCAGGTGTTCTTTCTGAAATCCGCCGATCAGACGATCACCACCGCGGATGCCGTCCTGGGCTCCGAGTTCACCGACACGCTCGCAGTTGATTGGGAACTCGATATCGGGCTACGGGTGGAGCCCGCACGCGACGAACTCGGCACCCTGTACTACGGGGCCTGCGTCGATCCGCTGCCCGACGAGATCGATACCGAAAACAACTGCTCCGTTGCGGCGGGAGTCGAGATCTTCCTGCCGCCCCCGTTTGGCGCCGTGGTCGACAGAACCCACGAGTCGCTGACGAGCAGGATCGTCAGCGGGGGAGGCCAGACGAGCTACCAGGTCTACCGCAGGCGTTCCGAAGCAGGGGATTTCAGTCGTGTCGGGGACGCGTCGGCGTCGGGCGAGGAGACGAGCCACACCGATACGGGGCTGGAGCCCAACACGGTGTACTACTACAAGGCGGTCGCCTGCAATGGTGCGATCTGCTCGGATGAATCGGACGAGTGGGGTGGCCTTACCGAAGTCGTCGGCCCCGTCGACATCCCCGCGGTACCCGTAGTACGGGGGGAGAAGGTCAACATCTCCTTCGGCACCGACAAGGCGCGTGTCCATTGGGACGCCGCACCCCGGGCAACGTACTACAGGGTGTACCAGGGCAACGACCTGGATGCCGAGGTGTCCGCGCCCGCACTGAGCTACTACGACAACGATCCGAACACGTCTCTGGGGGCGTACCAGACCACCAGGTACAAGGTGCAGGCGTGCAACAAGGCCGGGTGCTCCGGGGACTCTCAGACGGTCGTCATCACCATTCCGCCACCGGGGTAGAAACAACTACCTTTGTGGCATGAGCAGCACCCATTTCGACGCCCAGAACGCGGCCTACGTCCAGGCGCTCTACGAGGACTTCACCCGGAACCCGGAAGCGGTGCATCCGGAGTGGCGGAAGTTCTTCGAGCGCGGCCACCAGGCACTCGTGGAGGACGGGCTCCTCGCGGCGGAGGACGAGTCCAACGGGTCCCCGGCGCCCACGGCTCCCGAAGCCCTGGCACCGGCCAAGCCGGACACGCGCCTTCTGTCCCTGGTCGCGCGGGCCGCGAATCTGCTGCAGGCGTTCCGCGAACACGGGCACCAGGCAGCGCGCATCGATCCGCTCGGGAGCGAGCCGCCCGGGCATCCGCAGCTCGATCCGGCCTACTTCGGCACCACCATGGAGGAGTTGGCCGAAATCCCCACTTCGGTGCTCCTCCACGACGGCGACGAAACGCCCCTCGCCGCTACCCTGGACCGTCTCAAGGCCACCTACAGCGGCGCGCTCGGCTACGAGTTCGAGCACCTGGAGGATCCCGACAAGGTCGCCTGGCTGTGGCGACAGGTGGAACGCGGAACGCACTTCGCCGGCTACGCGGACGAGGATCGCCGGCGCACTCTCGACCGGCTCACCCAGGTGGAGGGGCTGGAGCAGTTCCTGCACCGCGCCTACCTCGGACAGAAGCGCTTCTCGATCGAGGGCACCGACATGATCGTGCCCATGCTCGACGAGGCGATCGAGATCGCGGCCGCCGATGGCGCGACCGAGGTCGTGGTCGGCATGGCCCACCGGGGGCGTCTCAACGTCCTTACCCACATTCTGGGTGTCTCGTACGACGAGATTCTGGGCGAATTCGAAGGCCGGGCCACCCCGGGGAGCGCGCTGTGGGTCCCCGATCCCGGTACCGGCGACGTCAAGTACCATCACGGCGCCACGGCCGACTACACGCTCCGCTCCGGGGACTCGATCCGGATCACGCTGGCCCCCAATCCCAGCCATCTCGAATACGTCAATCCGGTCATTCTGGGAATGGCGCGCACGCAGCAGTACCCGGACGACAACGGCAACACCGACCGCGACACGTCCCGGGTGGTTCCTGTGCTCATCCACGGAGACGCGGCCTTCGCCGCCGAGGGCGTCGTGGCCGAGACCCTCAACCTTGCGCGCCTGCGCGGCTACGAAGTGGGCGGGAGCATCCACATCATCGCCAACAACCAGGTCGGCTTCACCACCAACCCGAGCGACGGCCGCTCCACCCGCTACGCCAGCGACCTGGCCAAGGGCTACGACATTCCGGTCATTCACGCGAACGGGGACGCGCCCGAGGAGTGTCTCGCCGCTGTCCGACTGGCCATGGCGTACCGCAAGAGATTCCACGACGACGCCGTGATCGACCTCGTTGGGTACCGCCGCCACGGCCACAACGAGGCCGACGAACCGGGCTACACGCAGCCCACGCTGTACACGACAATCTCCGACCATCCGACGACGCGCGCCCGCTGGGCACAGTCACTTACGGACAGGGGACTCGTGACCGGGGATGAGGTCGCTCAGGGGGCCCGGGCGCTGTCCGACGAACTCCGTCAGGCCCAGGACCAGCGGCGCGAGACCCCGGACGAAGAAGTCCTGCTTCCCTGGACGCATCCGGACTTCGAGGCCGTGATGCAGGACTTCGATCCCTACACGCAGGTGCCGTTCGACAGGCTCGAAAAGATCAACGAAGCGCTCCTGACGGTGCCCGAGGGGTTCACCATCCATCCCAAGCTCAAACGGCAGCTCGATCGGCGCGGAAAGGGGTTCGGTCCCGACTTGGCGCTCGACTGGGCGCACGCGGAGGCGCTTGCCATCGGTTCGCTCCTGCAGGACGGAATCCCGGTGCGGCTCTCGGGCCAGGACTCCGAGCGCGGCACGTTCAGCCACCGGCATCTCGTCCTCAACGACGCCGTGACGGGTGCCAGGCACGCCCCCCTGGCCCAGGTCGCCGACACCCGGCTCGAGGTCTACAACTCGCCGCTCACCGAGGCAGCCGTTATCGGGTTCGAGTACGGCGTCGCCGTCGCGGCCGACCGCGACCTGGTGCTGTGGGAGGCCCAGTTCGGCGATTTCGTCAACGTGGCCCAGGTCATGATCGACCAGTTCCTCTCGGCGGGGTGGTCCAAGTGGGGACAGCGTTCGCGCCTGACCCTGCTCCTGCCGCACGGCTACGAAGGCCAGGGGCCCGAGCACTCGAGCGCCCGGCTGGAGCGGTTCCTCCAGCTCTGTGCCGAGGACAACATGCGCGTCGTCTACCCGACCACGCCTGCACAGTACTTCCACCTGCTCCGCGTTCAGGCCTTCAGCGAACCGGAGCGGCCGCTCATCGTGATGTCCCCGAAGAGCCTGCTGCGCCATCCGATGGCGACCTCGCCGGTCAGCGAGCTGGTGGAGGGCGGCTTCGAACGCGTGATCGACGATCCGGCGCTTCAGGACTGGGAGGACGCGGAGCGAGTCCGCCGCCTCATCCTGTGCAGCGGCAAGGTGTACTACGATCTGGCCGGGTCCGGCACGCGCGCCGCCGCCGACACCACCGCCATCGCGCGCGTCGAGGCCCTCTACCCGTTCCCGGACGACGAAATCCGCGCCCTGGACGCCCGCTACCCCAACATCGAGAAGGTGGTCTGGGTCCAGGAGGAGCCCATGAACATGGGCGCCCTGACCTACATGCTGCCCCGTCTGGCCGACGCCATGCCCGGTTCGGTAGAGATCGGGCACGTGTCCCGTCCCGAGCGGGCCAGTCCGGCGGAGGGAGACGCCGGCGAACACCAGGCCGAACAGAAGCGCATCGTCGAGCGGGCGCTGGCCTGAGGTCCCGCGGGCGTCAGCCTTTTTCGGGCACCGCGATCCCGTACTGCACCAGCGTCGCCCTCAGGGTGGGGCGGCCGAGACGCACCCGACTGTCATCGAGCAGGAACGAGAAGACGTAACCGGCGCCAAGCATCAGGATTCCGATCAGGAAGCAGTACATCACGGCCCGGTCCGGGTAGGTGTCCTTCAGGTACCCCACGTACATGGGTCCGATGATCCCCGCCGCCGACCACGCCGTGAGCACCGTTCCGTAGATCTTCGACATGTTCCTCGAGCCGAAGACGTCGACGATGAACGACGGCATCGTCGCGAAACCGCCCCCGAAGCAGAGCAGCACGTAGCAGACGAGCACCGAGAAGATCCAGGGGTTGGAATTGGTCATCAGGATGCCGAACACCACCATCTGGCTGGAGAGCAGGATCCTGAAGACCGCGACGCGGCCGAGGCGGTCGGACAGCAGTCCCCAGAAGATTCGACCCACTCCGTTGCACAGCGAGCTCACGGCAATGAGCGTGGCCCCGTATTCCGCAAGAGTGGCGGGATCGATCGACGGGTCGGCCAGCCCCCAGACCTCCTGAAGCAGTTCTGACTGGAAGCTGATGACCGAAATGCCCGCGGCGATGTTGAAGAAGAACACCGTCCACATGATCGCGAACTGGCTGGTGCGCAGGTACGGAGCCGTGGCTTCCGCTTTCGGCGCCGGTGCCCGCGGGGAGGTTGGCCGCCGCTCGGCTGCGGGCTCCGGCGGATCGCTCAGCACCAGGCTGCTCGGAATCAGGATGCACGCGAACACGATGCCCAGCCAAAGGAAGACGACCTGCAGATCCCCCTGGGCCTGGACGACCAGCAACGGGGCCAATCCCTTGCTCAGGAGGAACGCGCCGACACCGAACCCCATCACCACGATCCCGGTGACCAGCCCCTTCCTGTCGGGATACCATTTGGCCACCGTCGCCACCGGCGTAACGTACCCCATCCCGATGCCCGCCCCGCCGATCACGCCGTAGCCGAGGTAGAAGAGCCAGATCGCATCGAGGGACAAGGCCAGGCTTGCGACCAGGTAGCCGACCGAAAAAAGGCAGCTGCCCGTTACCGCAAGGAACCGGGGTCCGACCTTCGGCAGTGCCTGCCCCGCCAGCGCCGCCGACACGCCCAGCGTAAAGATGGTGATGCTGAATGCGGCGGCCGTCTGGCTGAAGGTCCAGCCCACGTCGCGCACGAGCATCGTCTGGAAGAAGCTCCAGGCGTATACGGTCCCCAGACAGACCTGCAACAGGGTGCAGAAGACGGCGATGACGCTCCTGGGTACCCGCGTGGCCTGGACAGTCACGCTAGTCGCCGCCTCCGGCCGCTGTCCCCTCGTCCTGCGCAAGGCCCACATCGTCGGCGACGTACCGCATCAGGCGGGCCATGTCACCGATCTCGTCGTCCCGGCCCAGAACATCGCCGTGCGAGCTCCGGGCACCCCCTCTTTCGCGGGCCAGCGCCACCACGTACTCCAGCAACTCGGTCAACGGCCTGGACGAAAGGTTGACCAGCCAGATCGACGCGAGGACCCCGGTGACGAGGATGATGCAGAGGAGGTAGATCTGCTGGCCCACCGCCCGCTGGATCTTGAGGCCCAGGAGTTCCAGATCCATTCCCACGTGAACGGTGCCCGCCACTCCCGACAGAATCGGACTCCCCACCTCGACGAAATCGCCCAGGCCCGGCAGGCTGCGCTCAACTGCCTCGGTGGCCGACGGATCGCTGGCCAGGATCTCGTCGGGAATGCCAGGAATGAAGGTGTGGGCCAGGAACTCGCCGGTATCGCTGGTGATGTAGATGTAGCGGATGCTCTCGATCTGGACGAACTGGTCGATCAGAGACTGGAGCGTGGCAAGGTTCCGATTGAGCAGTATGTCCACGCTGGAGTCCGCGATGTTCTTCGCGATGCTCTCGGAGTTGCTTACGTATTCGTCCCGCAACTCGCGGGAAACCGTCGAGATCGACAGGATCGAGATCGCCAGCACCACGATGCCGAACAGGGCGAAGAAGCCGAAACGCGTCTTGCGGAAGAGTTTCCGAACCCTGAGGACTTCTTCACCCTTCTGGATCATGGCTGTCATGAGACGGGGAACCTGCCCTCCCAGTCCTCGAGCGGAACGAAGCGCTCGCCCTCCGGGACCGTGTAGTAGATCATTTGCAGGCCCTGGCGGCGATTCGGGCCGTAGCGCACCCGCTCGCCGACACCAAGGTCGTAGTCGCGCACGGCGAAGACGGCCTCCTCGATCCCGGACCGCTGGGGGTTGTCACCCATGCGCCGAATGATCTCGGTGATCAGCTTCGCGTTGACGAACCCTTCGAGGCTGACAAAGCTCTGCGGAAACGTTTCGTAGGGTTCGTTCGGCGTGATTCGCTCCACGTTGTCGGGCGGGGGAGGATCGTAGCGCGCCATCAACTCGTGGTACTCGCGAACCGCGGGGAGCGACGTGTCCTCGTAGCTGGGAACGACCTGCGAATTGACCAGGAACCGTGTGTGCGAGTCCGCATCCGCCCGTCCCTCGCGCATGAGCGCCAGAAGGTTTTCGCTGCCCACGAACGAAACGTTGGCGACGGGGATGTGGAGTCCCAGGTCCTCGGCGTCGCGGGCGAAGGCCGCGCACGCCTGATAGGCGCCGATGCAGATGACCGCGTCGGGCGACCTGGCCTGCAGGATCTCCACCTGATCCCGCATGCTCGCCCCGAACTGGGTGCCGCGCATGTACGTCGCCTCGCCGGCCATGGTCTCGCCGTGCCGGGCCAGCGCCTCCCGCACTCCGGCCCAGCCGCTGCGTCCGTACGCGTCGTTCTGGTAGAAGACGGCGACCCGGCGCCGGCCGATGCTCAGGAAGTTGTCGACCAGGCCGGCCGTCTCCTGCCGGTAGGAGGCGCGGAGGTTGAACGCGAACTCGCCATACGGGGGCTCGCGCTGGGGTTCGGCCCCGGTGAAGGGGAAGAAGAGGTAGACCTGCTGGTCGCGGAACTTCTTCAGCACGGGGAGCGCCCGGGTGACCGTCGGCGTGCCCACGTAGTTGAAGAGCAGGAAGACGGACTCGTCCTGGATGAGCTCGATCGTGTTGGCGACGCACGGGTCGGGCTGGTAGCCGTCATCGAGGAGCTTCATCACGATCCGGCGGCCGTTGACCCCGCCGTTCTCGTTGACGTGGTTGAAGTACGCCATGGAGCCGCGGTAGAGCTCCGTGCCGAGTCCGCGGGAGGGGCCGGAAAACGCGGCGGACACACCCAGCACGATCTCGTCTTCCTGACGGGTCGCGGCCACACGCCCACGCGGCCCCGGGTGCGAATGGACGACGGACGCCCCGAGCCTTCCGGCCCACGGAGCCGCCACCAGCGCCCCGAGCCCCGAGCGTACAAGCGACCTGCGGGTGATTGTGCCCGGGTTCTTTTTTTGCCCCTCGCCCTCTCCTCCGCCGCCAATGCGAGTCGTCACCTCAGAATCCTCTCTTTCCTGAGAACAAGCTCGTCTCGCAGCCGGTTGCAGGCGCAACAGGGCGCCCCGTTACAAGAACGATAAGCTATGCACCGCGCCCCGATCAACGATTCGGCTTCCGGTCGACGCCAGGCCGGAATGGTGTCATCCGCCTCTTATCGCCGCGGAATCTGGCCCGTCGGGAAGGAGACGACGCTTTCGTTGCCGTCCCGCCCGACAGCCGCAACCCCGAACAGGTAGTTGTCGATCACGAGCCCCTCGAGCGTGTGGCTGGTGACATCGCCGACCCAGCGGGAATGCTGCCACCGGGGCGCCGTGGTGTCGCGCCAGTACACCTTGTAGCCCGCCAGCCGGGGATCGTCGACGGCTTCCCATTCCAGTGTGGTGGAAGGCCGGACGGCACCGCCGATCAGCACGCCGGTGGGGGCCGGCGGCGCCCAGGCAAGCTGCGCCAGCACCGCAGCGTTGAGCGCGGTCATCTTCGCCGCGTAGTCGAAGTCGACACCCTCGATCACGTCGCCGTACTCGATGCCGTTCTCGGTGCGGATGTCCTGGTGCTGCCGGGTGTAGTTCTCGTGTGTCTCCATGATCCGCACGGCCGCGAATCCTGCGTCGTTGAAGGGGCGGTGGTGGCCGCCGCGGCCGAAGCGGTCGAGGCGGTAGATCATGATCGGGTCGAGGTTCGGGATGTAGGCATCGGCGGTCGCGGCCACGTACCGGGCCAGCTGGCGCGACGGACCGTCCACCTCGCCGCCGAAGACGCGGTACCGGGCGCGGTCCCGCTCGGTGTCGGTGACGGGCGTGGGCTCCGAGAAGACCCGGAAGGTGTTGTTCTCGATCACCCCGTCGACACCCTCGATGTTGCCGATCATGTCGTTGTTCAGGACGCCGACGATCTCCCAGCCCTCGTCGCGCGCGACCTGCGCCATGTGGCGCCCGCCCCAGAGGCCCTGTTCCTCGCCGGAAAGCCCTGCCAGGATCACCGAGTTGCCGAACTCCCGGTCGGCGAGGAGTCTCGCGGCTTCTATCGCACCGGCCATTCCGGAGGCGTTGTCGTTGGCCCCGGGGGCGTCGGTTTCGGCGTCGTTGCCACGCGACGCGCGCGAATCGATGTCGCCCGACATGATGACGTAGTGGTCCGGGTTGACGGTCCCGCGCTTGATTGCCAGGACATTCACGATCCAGGTGTCGCCGGGGATGCGGGGGCTGAAGTCGGCGGTGACCAGATTGCGCTGGTACACGACTTCGTAGCATCCGCCGCATGTCTCGGAGATGCGCTCGAACTCGGCCTTGATCCAGCGGCGCGCCGCGCCGATCCCGCGTGTCGCGGACAGCGTGTCGGAGAAGGTGTTGCGGGTGCCGAAGCCCGCGAGCATGCGGATATCCGCCTCGACGCGCTCGGCGGACGCCGCCTCCACGATGTCGTAGATGCGTGGGTCGACCTGAGGGGGCACCTGTGCAGTCAGGGCGGCCGGAGCAAGCGCCGCCAGGATCGCCAGCGTCGCGACGGCGGCGGCCGCGAGGGGCACCGGCGCGTGGGCGACCGCCGCGAAGGCCGATCGCGCGAGGGCGGCCGCGGCGAGCACCGATCGCCCTCGCGCCCGCGCTGCCGCCGTCACTGCGGATCCTCGCGGCTCGCCAGCCAGCGGTTGGTTCGCCGCATCAGCGGGATCGCCTCGCCGATGAAGCGGCGAATGTCCAGCAACACCACGATCACAAGGGCGATCAGCAGGATCTGGAGCAGACCCGCGATGATCCCAAGCCACATGAAGGAGCCCAGGCTCGTTCCGAAGTCCATTCTGCGAGCCTCCCGGTTTTGGAGGTGGATGAAAACGCCGCTTGAACCGGACGAACCTAGCGATCCGTGGATGAGCCCGCACGAGTACCGAGATCGGAGAGGCTCCCGACAGGCGGGTGGTAGCCCCCGCCCCGCCCCTCCGCACCCCACGCGATCACGATCTTCCCGAAGTTCTCGTTGGCTTCCATGCGGCGGTGCGCTTCGGCCACCTGGGCGGCGCGGAAGACCCGGTCCATCGCAGGCGCAAGGGTACCGTCCGCGAAGCCGGGGAGCACCGATGCGGTGAAGTCGCGGGCCAGGTCGGCCTTCTCCCCCACCCCCCTCGCTCGCAGCACGGTCCCGAAGAGGCGCGCGCGTCGCGCCATCAGCGACCTCAGGTCGATCTCCGCACGGCTGCCTCCCGGCACGCCCACCACCACATGCCGCCCTCCCAACGCGATCGCGGCCTGGTTCCCGGCCAGATAGGGCGCCCCCACGAGATCCAGGATCACGTCCGCGCCCCTGCCGCCCGTCGCGGCCATCACGGCCTCGGCCCACGCGTCCCCGCCGTCCAGGCCCAGACCGAGACCCAGCTCGGCGGCCCGCTCCAGCTTGGACGGCGTGCGCGACGTCCCGATCGTGCGCGCCCCCGCCCGCCGCGCCAGCTGCAGCGCCGCGGTCCCGACACCGCTTCCCACCGCGTGGACCAGCAGGGTCTCCCCGCGCTTCAGCCCGGCCTGCCGAAGCACCGCGTCCCATGCGGTCATGTACACTTCGGGGATTGCCCCCGCGACCGTCATGTCCATTCCGGCGGGCACGCTCACGGCCACGCGCTCGTCCACCACGACGCGCTCGGCGTAACCGCCACCCGCAACGATGCCCATCACGCGGTCACCCGGCACCCATCGCGTCACCGCGCCGCCCACCGCCTCCACCACCCCCGCGAACTCGAGCCCCGGCACCTCAGATGCCCCCGGCGGAGGCGGATACAGCCCGCGGCGCTGGAGCAGGTCGGCCCGGTTCACACCCGACGCGCCCACCCTGACCAGCACTTCGCGGCTGGACGGCTCGGGGTCCGGCACGGATTCCAGTCGCAGGACGTCCGGTTCGCCGAATTCGGGGATGATGACGGCACGCATGGCTGGTAATGTACCATGCGTGTGCGCCCGACCCCGAGCGGTTAGAATAGTCCGCCATGAAACTCCCCTTCGACCTCGACCGCCCGGTCACGTTCTTCGACCTCGAGACGACCGGGCTCAGCCTGTCAAACGACCGAATCGTCGAGCTGGCGATCATCAGGGTGTCCCCGCAGGGCGACGTCTTCGAGAAGGTGCGCCGCTACAACCCCGAGATGCCGATCCCGGCCGAGGCAGCCGCGGTGCACGGGATCACCGACGACATCGTGGCCGACGAGCACCCCTTCCGCGCGACGGCGAAGTCCCTGGCGCGGCTGCTGGAGCCGTGCGACCTGGCGGGCTTCAACATCCGGCGCTTCGATCTGCCGATCCTGATCGCCGAGTTTCGCCGGGCGGGGGTGAACTTCGAGGTCAGGGACCGGCGCCTGATCGACATGAAGATCATCTTCCACCGCGAGGAGCCGCGCGACCTGTCGGCGGCCGCCCGCTTCTACCTGGCGCGCGACCACGAGGACGCCCACACAGCGCTGGGCGACATCCGCACCACCGCGGCCGTGCTGACCGCGCAGCTGCAGCGGTACAGCCACCTTCCCCGCAACATGGACGGGCTGCACGCCTACTGCGACGAGCGAGATCCCTTCCTTACCGAGTTCGACCGCTGGTTCTCCGACACCCCGGACGGCCTGAGGTTCAAACGCGGCAAGCACAAGGGCTCGCTTCTCGCCGACGTCGCCAGCTCGGCCCCCGACTACCTCGAGTGGATGATGGGTGCTGACGACATGCCGGCCGAAGTCCTGGAGGCCGTCGGACAGGCGCTCGCGAGGACCGGCTAACCCCCACAATCGACGACCACCCCTTTTTTGCCAGGAAGCACACCCATGATCGCCCTGAAACCAGCTGCCGGCCGCCATCCCCTGATACTGCCCGCTCTCGCCGCCCTGGCCCTGGCGACGCCTCTCGCACCTTTCCCGACCACGCCCCTGACCGCCCAGCAGGCCATTACCGAAGCCGAACTGGCCGCGTTCACGCCACGGCACGTCGGGCCGGCGGTGACCGGGGGGCGCATTCACGACGTCGAGGCGCTTCCGCTCAACCCCTCCACCATCTACGTCGCGACCGCGTCGGGCGGGCTGTGGAAGAGCGTCAACCGGGGGATCACCTGGACCAACCTGTGGGAACACATGCCGGTCAGCACCTTCGGCGACCTGGCCATCGCGCCCTCCAATCCGGACATCCTCTACGCCGGCACGGGCGAGCAACAGAACCGGCAGAGCACGTCGTGGGGCAACGGCGTCTACCGCTCCGACGACGCGGGCGCCACCTGGCGGCACCTGGGCCTCCACGACACGCACCACACGGGCCGCGTGCAGGTGCACCCCACCGATCCTGACATCGTGTACGTGGCCGCGCTCGGCAACCTGTGGCGCTCCACCCCCGACCGCGGCGTGTACCGCTCGCGCGACGGCGGGGGCACGTGGGACAGGGTGCTGTACGTCGACGAGCACACCGGCGCAATCGACCTGGCGATCGACCCCACCGACCCCGACGTGCTCTACGCGGCCATGTACCAGCGGCAGCGGCGCACGTGGGGCTTCAACGGCGGCGGCCCCGGCAGCGGCGTCTACAAGACCACCGACGGCGGCGACAGCTGGCGCGAACTGACCAACGGGCTGCCCGCCGGCGACAAGGGCCGCATCGGGATCGCCCTCGCGCCCACCAATCCCCGAATACTTAACATTCTTGTTCAGCATTCCACGGAGTCGGGGGGCTACCGCAGCGAGGACGGCGGCGAGAGCTGGGAGAAGGTCAGCGACCAGAACATCCGGCCGATGTACTACTCCCACGTATTCATCGACCCCACCAACGAGGACCGCGTCTACACGCTGGCCACCTCCTCGCACCGCAGCGAGGACGGCGGACGCACCTTCGTCGAGATTGCCGAGCGGCCCACCTACGACGTGGGCGTGCACGCCGATCACCACACGATGTGGATCAATCCGGCCGACCCCGACCACTTCTACCTCGCGGGCGACGCCGGGCTGCACGAGACCTACGACCGCGGCGTGACCTTCAGGCGCATCAACAACCTGCCGATCGGGCAGTTCTACGGGATCACCGTGGACAACCGCGACCCGTACTGGGTCTACGGCGGCATGCAGGACAACCACTCCTGGATGGGGCCGTCGGCGACGCGCTCGTGGGACGGGATCGTGGACGACGAATGGCGGCAGAGCGGCTTCGGCGACGGGATGTACCAGCAGGCCGACCCGGACGGGCGCACGATCTACATCAACACGCAGAACGGTGGCTGGACTCGTTTTGACAACAGGACGGGCGACATGATGAGCCTCAGGCTTTCCGCGCCCGAAGGGGAGGAGCCGTATCGCTGGGACTGGGTAAGCCCGAGTCTGATCTCCCGGCACGACCCCAACACGGTGTACGTTGGCGGCAACCGGCTGTTCGTATCGCGCGACCGGGGCGACAGATTCACGCGCACCGAAGACCTCACGCGGGACCAGGACCGCGACGAGCTCGAGATCATGGGCGTGCGCGGCGCCGACATCACGCTCTCGCGCAACGACGGCACCTCGTCGTACGGCGAGATCGTCACCATGTCCGAGTCACCCCACGACCCGGCCGTGCTCTGGGTGGGCACCGACGACGGCAACGTGCAGGTCTCCGTGGACGGCGCCCGCACCTGGAGCGAGGTCTCCGGCAACGCGCCCGGCCTCCCGGACGGCACCTACGTCAGCCGCGTGCTCGCGTCGGGGCAGGCGCCCGGCACCGCGTACGCCACCTTCGACGCGCACCGCGACGGCGACTTCCGCCCGTTCGTGTACCGCACCGAGGACTACGGCGCGACCTGGACCCCGCTGCACGGCGGCCTGCCCTCCGAAGACGACGACTTCCCGGCGGGCTCGATCAACGTGATCGTCGAGCATCCCGACAACCCCGACGTGCTCTTCATCGGCACCGAGCACCATGTCTACGCGAGCACGG
This sequence comes from uncultured Gemmatimonadaceae bacterium, assembly GCA_964602175.1. Lineage (GTDB taxonomy): Bacteria > Gemmatimonadota > Gemmatimonadetes > Longimicrobiales > Gaopeijiaceae > Bin94. Next base: position 34,758 of record CAZRQE010000025.1, read on the forward strand.
ACCGCGGCACCACGTGGGCGCGCTGGCACGGCCTGCCCACCACGGCCTACGACGACATGGTCGTCCACCCGCGCGAGAAGGACCTCGTGCTCGGCACGCACGGCCGCTCGATCATCATCATCGACGACGTGGGGCCGCTCGCCCGGTACGGCGCCACCGCCGCGGACGCGGTCGCGCTGTACGACGCCGCACCTGGCCGGATCATGAACTACTGGAAGGACACGTCGTACCGGGCCCAGGCGACCTTCATGGGCGACAACCCCGTGGACGGCACGCTGGTCACCTACCGTCTCGGACCGGGTTCGGGGCCGGCGCAGCTCACCGTGCGCAACGCGGCCGGCGACATCGTCCGCAGCATGGCCGTCCCGTCCGGGCCGGGCCTGCACCGGGTCGACTGGGACCTGCGCCACGGCCTCCCGAGCGAAGGGGACGATGCCGAGTGGTCCGCGCACGATCCCTCGGTGGTGCCGCGTCCGCTCGGCCAGCGCGGTCCGTTCGTCTCACCGGGAGTCTACACGGTGGAGCTTGCGGCGCGAGGCGAGGTGCTTTCCGGCAACGTGTCGGTCGGCGGCGACCCGGATCTGCCCCTCACCGTGGAAGACTACCGCGAACGCGAAGCCTTCCTGCTCGAGATCCTGGAGCTGAGCGGCCAGCTCGAAGACGCCGGGGACGCCGCTTCCGACCACCGCCGCGACCTCATGCAGCTATACGGCGCGATCAACGGCGGTGGGGTAAGGCAAGGCACCCTGCATCCCCCAACAGCCACACAGCGAGAACAGTTGGAGCGCATCAAGCGCGCGTTGCGGCGGCAGGGACTGGTGGCCGACGGGTGACCGTCTAGCGGAACCACCAGAATCCGCCGCCCCCGCCGCTGAAGCGGTTGTTGACGACGTTGTTGTAGATCGAGCCGAACTGGAACGAGAAGCCGAGCTGGAGCGAGTAGTTGAAGTCCTGGGCGCGCTGCTGGAGATTCAGGAGCGCTTCGGCGTCGGTCGCGCCCTCGGCCGAGAGGTAGATCTGATCGTTGACCCAGGAGATGTTGCCCTCGGCGTTGACGCTGACTCCTCGCGCGATGCGGAAGTCGATTTCACCCCGCAGCCTCACGTTGTAGAGCCCGATGTCGTGAAGGAAGTGGGACCCGGTCATACTGATGGAGGCGTCGCCCCACTGCTGCCGCTGCGACAGTTCGAACTCGAGCGACTGCTCCCAGCGGGTCTCGGCCGTCTGCAGGAACTGCGTCTCCTCGATGTAGCGCCGGTAGGCAGGCCCGATCTGGTAGAAGACCGTCAGCGCCCGCCGGGTCGCCTCTTCGTAGGGGAAGAAGCTGTATTCGAGCGCCGGGGTCATCTCGGCGCGGAACGCCTGGTTGAAGCGCACGATGCGCCGCATCTCGCCCTGGACCCCGACCGACCAGTGCTCGGCGAGCGAATATGCGATGAGATGGCTGAATCCCCAGTCGGTCCTGGAATCGGTGAACGTCGACTCGTCGGCGAGGTCGATTTCGCGCTGATTGTAGTTCACATTCCCGCGGAAGTTCATCTTCCACGTGGGTGTCACCCGCGAGGCGCTGAAGTTGCCGTCGATCCGCTGCGTACGCCGAGTCTGCTCGCCCTGGAGCTCGGTGCGTCCGCCCAGCCGGAAGACCCAGAAGTCCCAGGGGTCTTCGACCTCCTCCTGCGCGACGACGCGTTCCTCCGGATCCGGTCCCCCCCCGTTCAGGAGCACGGTGCTGACTTCCTGGAAAGCCGCGATGTCGTCGAAGAAGCCGTTCACCGTAGCAAAGTGCAGCAGCCCCACGCCGATCGTCCGGGCGACCTCGTCCAGCGTCTCGCGGTCCGTGTTGGTCGGTGGCGCCAGGTACGACAGCTGACGCTCATACTCGAAGTCTCCCGAGCCGATGAAGTCCAGCCGGTATTCGCGCCCTCCGGCACCCGTGGCCTGGCTGGTCATGATCATGTGGACGTCCGAGTCGTCGGGGAGGCGCACCCAGTTCACCCACGGCAGTTCGGTCCGAAAGTAGTTCTGGTTGCAGTTGCGGCTCGCGCAGTCCAGAAAGACGCTGATCCAGTTGCCGTTGTCCTTGGCTTCGTCCTGCCCGGCGGCGGGCCTGGCCGGCAGGGCCAGGGCGAGGAAGGCGGCAAACAACGCGCACGAAGCCGCCGAGCCGCGCAAAAGACGCGGCGCTTCAGTCCGGCTCAGCACGTGGGAAGCCGATCAGGCCATGCCGGCATCAGCGGCGCCTGGTGGTGACGATGATCGCCCCAGCCACATGGTTGGTGCCGAAACGGGTGGTGGCGTCCGACGCGTTCATGTAGCGGAGTTCCTCGACCTCGTTCGGCGCGTATCGGGACAGTTCGACGAGATCTCCGCGGAGCTGGCCGTCCACGTACACCCTGGGGGTTTGCTGCACCTGGCTGCGCAGCGATCCCATGTTGCGGGGCTGAAGCCATCGCGGACGCAGCGCCCGGACCGCATCGAACACGGTGCTGTGCGGGACCTCCATCAACTCTTCCGAGGTGATCACGTCCCGGGACCGGCGAGGACCTGATTCTCCTGACGACGCGCACCCGGTCGCCAGGAGCACCGCCGCCACAAGCAGGTGTGAATGGGCTCGCGTCAGCATGTTGCACCTCGTCTTTTCTCCCCTGGCAGGCCGGCGACCACAGACCGGTTGAACCCGTTTCCCCGGAGTTGACACCCGCAGTCCCTGTAACCGTTGAGGGAACAGGTCCCCAAGGTAGAAGAAGAGGGTTCGGTTGAGAAAGTGGGGCTGGTGTACCGGCGTGGTCGCGACGGTGCCCTAGAGCGGCTCGATCTCGGCCAGGATGTCCCGGCCCGCCACGGCGCGGATCCCGTTCGCCAGCGGGTAGGTGTCGTGTCCGACATGGACGATGTCGAGGCTGGTCAGGCCGAGCTGCTCCATGGCCGACCGCATCGACCGGGTGACCCTGGGAGCGTCGGTGCGCTTGAACTCGAAGCCGCGTCGCTGCCGTCCCCTGACGACGAGAAGGTCCAGCTCGGGGCCGCCGTGCACCGACCAGAAATGGCACTCCTCGGGGCGAGCCTTCAACTGCCGCACCACCTGTTCCAAGGCGAACCCTTCCCAGCTCGCTCCGACCTTCGGATGTCCTCGGAGGTCCTGCGGCGTTTCCAGACCCAGGAGCGCGTGCAGCAATCCCGTGTCCGCTATGTAGACCTTGCTGGACTTGACGATGCGCTTCCCTGGATTCTCCCTCCACGGACGCAGCTGGCGCACGACATAGGCACCGGTCATGATGTCCAGGTATCGGCGCACGGTGGTGTGGGCGAGCCCGAAGGCACGCGCCAGTTCGGACCCGTTCCAGGTCTGGCCGTGGTAGTGGGCGAGCATCGTCCAGAAGTCATGCAGGAGCCTTGACGGCAGGGTGATCCCGAGTCCCGGCAGGTCGCGTTCGACGAACGAGCGAATGAAGTCGCGCCGCCACTCATGGCTTGCCGCTTCGTCCGGAGCGAGCCAGGAGCGGGGAGAGCCGCCGCGAAGCCATAGCCTGTCCCAATGGTCGGCCCCGACTTCGGCCAGGTCGAGGCCTCCCAGTTCGTGATAGCCCAGTCGCCCGGCCAGGGACTCCGATCCCTGCCGCAGCAGCGCCGGCGACGCACTGCCGAGTACGAGGAACCGGGCCGGCAGCGGTGCGCGGTCGGCAAGCACCCGCAGTACCGGAAAGAGGTCGGGTCGATGTTGCACCTCGTCGATGACCACAAGACCCCGGAGGGGCTCGAGGGTGAGTGTCGGCTCATCGAGGCGTGCCAGGTCCCGCGGATCCTCCAGGTCGAAGTGGGCTGCGGCACGCATTTCGGTGGCCAGGGCCCGCGCGAGCGTAGTCTTTCCCACTTGGCGAGCGCCGAGGAGGGCAACGACGGGGTTGTTGGCCAGCTTTCGGCGCAGTTCGGCCAAGTGGGAGGGTCGGGGTATCAGCATGTATGAAAAATGAGTATTGAATACTCATATTTCAAGACTTGCCCTCTGAGCGTGGAAGCGGCAGACTCTCATGGACCGCGGCGGGCACCGTCGGCGGTGTCCCAGGCGAACCCGAACCAGGATTCCGGAGCCCCTCATGCTCTTCGCAGCTCACTCGGGCCTGCGCTACCTCGTGCTGGTGGCCGGCCTCTTCGTCGTGCTCTACGCGCTCGTCGGATTCTTCGGAAAGCGCGAGTATTCGACCGCGATGGCAAGACTGGCCACGGTTTTCACCGGACTGATGCACCTGCAGGTGCTGACGGGTGTGGCCACGCTCTTCTCGCGACCGTTCTACACGCAGATGATCGGTCACTTCTTCCTGATGCTCCTGGCCGCGGCGGTGGTGCAGTTCACCACAAGCGTGACGAAGCGCCGCCCATCCGAGCAGAGGAGCTATGGGCCTCACCTGGTGGGGGCGTTGGCGGCGCTGGCGCTCGTCGCGGCCGGGACCATGGCGATCGGGCGCGGAGTGCTCCAGAGCACCATGTAGAGAGGGCCCCCCGCGAGGGAGGGGCCCTTCTTGTCTCTCTCGAGCAACTCGGCGAAGAGGAGGGGCGATGCGCCTGACGCTAGCGCAGGGTGACGACAATCGCCCCGTTGAAGAAGCCCGTTCCGAAGCGTGTCGTGGCATCCGCCGGGGTCATGAAGGTGACCCGCGCGATCGACCGGATCGGAATCTGGGCAAGCCGCTCCCGATCGCTGCGCTGACTGTTGATGACCACTGTGGCCGATCCGTTGCGCGCCCGGAGCCACTGTGGGCGCAGGAGTATGAGGGCATCCATCGCGTGAGTGGCGGAAATCCCCTCGAGTTCGGCCGGTGTGATGTCGCCCGTGCGTCTCGGCACGGCTGTACCTTCGCCCGCCGATGCGCACGCGTGGCTCGTCAGGGCAACAATGACCGCAAGCGCGAGGCGCGCCGCGATTGGTTTGATCCGTCTCCGACTTCTTCTCAATTCCCCGTCTACCTTGGTGTGGTCCTGAATAGTTAGACAGTCCGAGCCGGACGCTAAGAGGGCCCCCCGCGAAGGAGGGGCCCTCTCTGTCCGGGTCGGCGACCCAGGTGGTCCCGGGCGTCAGCCTCAGCCCGTTGGCCCGTTGATGTTCGGGTTCGTGTCCACCTCACCCCGCGCAATCGGGAAGCACAAGTCCTGCTGGACGAGGTGCGAGCCCTCGTTCTGGCTCCCCGACGGTGTTTCCAGTGAGTGCAATGCGCCGGGCGTGTTGTCGCGGTTCCAGCGGAAGAAGTCGCCGAGGCGGCGTCCTTCCAGCCAGAGCACCACACCGCGCTCGAACTTGAGCGCCGTCCAGGCTTCGGCCGTATTGGTCGCCATCGCCGGCTCCACGCCCGCGGCCATGCGCAGGGCGTTGATCTTGCCCATGGCGCCCTCCCAGTCGCCCCCGACCAGCATGCCCTCTGCCTCGATCAGGCGCATCTCGGTGCCCTTGGAGAGCGGGATGTCCGACCCGGGATCCGTGTACTTGTCCTGTGGCCACCACGGAACCTGGCCGCAACACTGTACGGCGGCGTCGCCCGTCTCGTCCGTTACCCGGAACGGGATCCGCGAGTCGCCGTCCGCGTTGTTGTCGCTCATCCCGTAGTCCTCGTACTTCGTGTACCTCATGGTATGAGCCTTGTACGGCTCGGCCTGGCTCGCGAACTGGATCCGGTTGCGGGTCGCATCGCCGTAGCCCTCGTGGTAGGGCATGTTGAAGACGAAGTTGTCCGGTACGCTGGCCGCGTCCGCCATCGCGCCCGACCAGTCGCCCATGAACGCCTTGACCGAAGCTCGCGCCGCGGCCGCCGCCGTGGCCACATCCCCCGATCCGAGCGAGGACGCCTGGTCGAAGCGGGCAACCGCACGCGCGTAATACTCGCTGCGGGGGCCGGCGCCTCCGCCGTCGATCACGGACACGCAGAAGTTCTCGCCGAGGAGACGGTACGCGTACCCGGTCCACAGGTACGCCTCCGCCAGATCAGCCTGGTTCTCGGCCCCCGTTTCCATGATCTTCGCGATCCCGTCGTCGCCCCACCAGCGGGCGCGCTGGGAAAGGTTCCAGTGGGTCCCGATCGTCTCGTAGTCGAGTTCTCCGTTCTGCCACTCGACCGTGATACCGAAGCTGCCCGTCGAACCGGACGGATGGACCTCGCGCGTGACTGCCGCGCTGGTGTATCCGACCCAGTTCTGGGCTTCCGCGGCTGCGCGCCCGATGCCCTTGACGATCGCCTTCTGGGCCTCCGTCTCGAAAAGAAAGACCTCCTGAACGCGTCCCGGGTTGACGACAGTGGTATCGCAGGCCGCCAGCAACCCGAGCAATGCGGCGGAGAGGAGGGCGCCCCGCCGCGTGAGGCAAGATGTAATCATCGAAATGTTCTTCATTCGTCTCTCCCTCCCCTAGAAGACGAGCTGCATTGAGAAGGTGTAGAACGCCGGCGGCGGAACGTGCTCGGTCATGCTGCGCACCCGGGTGTTGTAGCCGACGTTGCCGCCGACCTCGGGATCCAGCGTCCGCATGAGCGGATCCACCCGCCGGAAGAAGTTCCGGCCCGACAGCGTGACGGTAGCGCGCGACGCGCCGACCATGTTCGCCCACGCGTCCGGCAGGGGCGCCTGTGCGCTGACCTCGCGGATCTTGAAGAAGTCCGCGGGCTGCACGGAGAAGTCGGACTGATAGAACTTCAGGTCACAGCGCGCCCGCTCCTCGGCGGTCAGAGCCGCGTATCCCTGCGTCTCCCAGGTGTTGTAGGCCTCGAAGCATCCGGCCCACCGCACCGACCGGCGGGTGGCGGCGGCCTGCGGGCCGTTCGCCATGAATGCTCCGCCCTGGTACTCGGCGCGCGCGGTCACGACGATTCCTGCAGGAAGTCCGAATGTCGTGCCGAAGCCCGCGATCGTCGTCGCCTGGTTGGGTCCGTGGACGCACTGCTCATCGGTTCGGTCCAGAATGATCGGGTCCGCGCGTTCGTCCGGATTGGCCACGCAGTCGGACCGGATGACCGGAGCCGGGTAGCCTTCGGACACCCAGCCGAAGCCGCCGATCGAGAACTCCGGCGATCCGCCGAGCGAAATGATCTCGGAGTCGGTCAGGGACAGGGAGCCGTTGAGATCCCAGGTCCAGGTGTCGTTCCGGATGATGCTGTAGTTCAGGCCGAGCTCGAAGCCGTTGTTCACGAGTTCACCGACGTTCGAGAGCTGGGAACTGGTGAACCCCAGCGACGGGACCTGGCGCACGCTGAAGAGCGCGTCCTGGGTCGTCTGCGCGAAGTAGGTGAAGTCGAGGGCGAGCCGGTCTTCAACGAACGAACCCTCGAATCCCAGTTCCAGCTCCGAGGTGGTCTCGGGGCCGATCGTTGCGTTGCCCACGTTGCTGGGCAGGAACGCGGGCACCCCGCCCCAGCCGGCGGCCGAGAAGGTCCGGACCGCATCGAAGGCGCCGGGTGCGCGACCCGCCTGACCCCAGGCAGCCCGCAGCTTCATGCTGCCCCAGCCATCTTCCCAGAAGTCCTCGTCGGAGATGACGTAGGAACCCGAAACCTTCGGGTACGCCTGGAGGCCGAAGTCGGCGCCGAAGGCGGAGTTGCCGTCCACGCGAACGCCGACCGTGATGAAGTACTTGTTTGAGATGTCGAAGACGTTCTGCGCGAACAGGCCGGCGTTCACGATCCGCGTGCGGTCCTCGAAGCCGAGCGTGTTCCCCGCGTTGTCCACGTCCGGGTCACCGGGGCCGGGGAAGTTGTCCCCGTAAGCGGTGGTACGCTCGCTCCGCGTGGTCACGCTCTGCCCGCCGAAGGACAGGGCGGACCGGATTCCCATGGGAAGGCTGAAGTCCAGCGATCCGACGTAGTCCACCGTAAGCGTGTTGAACTCGAAGCGCGACGTGGCGAGAATCCCGGTTGGGGCCCGGATGAAGCCGAAGGGCCGCAGGTTGCGGTTGTCCTGCTGGGCCAGATCGTAGCCGACGCTGAAACGGTTGCTGAAGTTGGCCAGCGGCGAATACGTAGCCGTCAGCCCCGTGATCAGGTGATCGATCTGCGTGGTGATCTCCTGGTTCAGGAACGGGTCAATGGCGTTGAAGGATTCGTCGTTGAGATAGTTCCGGTCGCGCCGGAAGGTGTTCAGCGTCATGCCGTGGGCATTGTTCCCCGCGGCCGTGTGCGCCAGCTGGTCGTTCGTGTACGACGTGTTCCACTGGAGCTGCAGGGACTCCAAGGGATTGAACGTGAAGTTGCCCCGGAGGATGACCTTCTTCTCGTTGTCGTTCGGCAGCACGCCGTCGTCGTTCTCGTAGGATGCCGACACGAAGTACCTGACGGTCTCGGCGCCGCCGCCCACGTTGAGCGCGTACTTCTGCTGATACGCGCCCATGTCGCTGAAGAGTCCACTGTCGCAGGGCTGGTCCTGAACCACGATGGGATCGTCGCACATCGGCCTATGGCCGCGCAGCCAGGGATTGATGAAGAGGAAGTCCGACCGGCCGCCCGAGAGCGAGGTCGGGTTCTCGGAAGGCGGCCGCAGCGACGGATCGGGACCGAAGGTCAGGTTGCGTGAGACCCCCTGCTCCAGCTGGCCCGTCCAGGTGGCGTCACCGACCGATCCGCGCTTGGTGAAGATCTGGATCACCCCCGCCGAAGCCTCGGTGCCGTACAGCGTCGTCGCCGCCGCGCCCTTGATCACCTCCACACGCTCGATGTCCTGCGGGTTGACGCTGTTGAGCGGGCTGGAGACGTCGTTGTTGCTGCGCCCGGAGTAGCCCACCGGAGGCACGTTCTTGGCGAAGCCTTCGCTGCGGACGCGCACCCCGTCGATGTAGATGAGGGGCTGGTTGGACTGCGTCATCGAGACGTTGCCGCGCAGGCGGATCATCGCGCCGCCTCCGGAGCTCGCCGAGCTCTGCGTGATCGACATGCCCGGGACGCGGGCCTGTAGCAGCGCGTCGACGTTGACCGGGGGTCCGACGACCTCCTGCTCGACGTCGAGCTGGGAGATCGAGTTGCCGACCTCGCGGCGGCGCGCGGCCCCCGCGGTTCCGGTCACCACGATCTCGTCGAGACCCAGCGCCTGGGCTGCGATGGCGAAGTCGTGCTGCGTCGTCGCGCCCGCGTTGATCGTGATCGTCGCCTCCGCCGACGCGAACCCGATGCGCTCCGCGCGGATCGTGTACTCGCCCGCCGGCACGTTGAGGATGACGAAGCGGCCGTTGTCACGGGAGAGCGTTCCCAGCCCGGTGCCATCCAGGTACACCTGGACGGACCCCACCGGCCGGCCGCTCGTCGCGTCGGTGACCGTGCCCGTAACCGCCCCGTCCTGCGCCTGGGCGGCGGCCGGGACGGCGAGCGCCACCGCGAGGATGACGACCCCCGCGGCGCCCGCTCCGCTCGCGAACGAGCGGAGTCTGTCGAACAAACGGTTTGTCATGCTTCTACTCCTTGCCAAACCTGGTTTGCAGCCGGCCCGGCACCGGGGCGCTCCCGGTCCGCCCGTCCCGCAGGCGACAACACCTGCGGAACGATCCGGCTGGCGATGAACATACTACAGTCGATTTGCGCCACGCCAACGGCGCAACGCCGATTGCCCGGAGGCACGGGCCGCCGACGCAATCAGCGGCCCTGAACATTGATGGAAACTTCGGCGCTCGCCACCCCTTCGACGGCGTCTTCCACACGTGCCGTCACCGTGAACAATCCCGGCATCTCGTAGACGTGCTGCATCGATCCGGACGCGGTCTGGGCGCCTACGGTACCGAGGGAGTCGATGGCGCCATCGCCCCACGTGAAGATGATGCCGGTCAGGCTGCGGCCGCTGACGTTGTAGAGCACGGACAGCTCGTCGCCGACCAGTCCCGTTTCGGGCCCGATCAGTTCCACCGACAGGGGAGTCCCGATCTCGTCGTCGGTGATGCAGGCGGCCGCAAGGGCGAGCAGGCACGCCAGGAGGGCCAGGCGCGCACGGCGCGGAGCGGGGGCGGCGGCCGTTGACGCCGCAGGGGCGCGCGAGCGGGACGCGTTTCCTGTCATTGTGGCTAGAACGAAATCCGGATGACCACCGCGATGTCCTCTTCGGGCGGTATGGGCGGGCGCGCTTCACCTCTGCGCGATCCCCGGAACTGGTCCCATGCGATCGCGCCTACTGCGACGCCGAGGATCCCGGCGAGCGCGTAGGTCCTGCCTCGGGACAGCGATCGGATCTCCACATCTGCAACGCCCTGTGCGGGGATCCTCAGCCTCTGACTGTACGAGTCGACCCGGATGCCCTCGGCGACGGTGACAAGGGGGACCTCCAGCAACAGGGCACCGGCATCCGCCTCGATAACGGTTCCCTCCATGACACGGTCACCGCCGAGCAGGTACTCGTCGAACTCCTCGTACTGGGCTTGCGTCAGCAGGGTGCGCACACGATCGCCCGGCGTGACGTCGGCCAGGGTAACCGGGGAGTAGGTGTGGCAGGCGCTGGCCAGGAGGGCAGCCAACAGGGGCGCAACCGCGCTGGCGAGGCGGTGCTGTGCGGCGGCGGCGAACGAGGCCTGATCCTGTTTCCCGGTCATGACGGTTAATAACGTAACACGGCCTCGACCTGGCGAATCACGTCCTGGATCTCGGCGTCATCGGGCGCGAACTCGAGCGCGTTGTAGAGCGAGGGGAGCGCCTCCGCCACGCGGCCGGTGTTGGCCAGGGACACGCCCAGGTAGAAGTGGGCGCGGGAAAGTCCGGCGTCGTTGCGGACCGCGGCACGATAGGCGGCAATCGCGCCCTCGAAGTCGCCGCGCCGGAACCGCGTGTTGCCCAGGTTGAGGTGGGCCAGGGCCTCGGTGGGCCGGACCCGGACGGCCTCTTCGTACATGGCCGCCGCGTCGTCCCCGCGCCCGAGCGTCTCGAGGGCGAGCCCCACGTTCACGAGCGCGACGGGGTCGCCGGGTCCGTGGCGCAGCGCTTCCAGGTACACCTGTACGGCCTGCGTCATATCCCCCGCCGCCGCGAGCCCCGCCCCCAGCGCGACGAGGACCTCGGGCGCCGTGGGACGCACCTCCTGCGCGCGCCGCAGAAACGGCAGCGCCGCCGCGGGGCCCTCCACCCTGTCCACCGCGGCCGCCCACTGTGTCAGCGCCGCCGCCCACCGCGCCCGGAGCCCCTCCTCGTCCGGGGCCACGCGCGTCACGGCATCCAGGAGCGCGCGCACATCGGGGTCATCGCCCCGGGTCGCGTGCAGCGCGGCCGCGGCCGCGGCGCGCACGTCCTCGTCGTCGTCGCGGGCCAGGGTGGCCAGGGCGCGCCCCGGGATGTCATCGAGGCCGCCCGTGGTGGGGCGGCCCGCCGCGTCGGCGCCCCGCGCGGCCACGCCCCGCGCGGCCACGCCCCGCACCCACGCGTCCACGGCCATCAGCTTGGCCATGCCGTGCCGCGGTCCCCGCGCGGCGGCCGCGGCCACGGCGCGGTCGAGGTCGCCGGGTGAGGCGGCGGGCGCGGTCGCCGCAACCAGGGCTGCCACCTCGGGGCGGTGCGGCGCGATCTCGCCCCACCACGCGGCGGCCTGGGCGGCCAGCTCGGCAGTTGACCGGTCGCTGTGGCATCCCGCGCACGCTGACTGCAGCCCGGCCTCCTCGTCGAAGCCCGGGCGCGGAATCGAGATCGTATGGTCCGCTCTTGCATACGGTATCGCAGATGACAGTTCAGGATGCTGTACGTAAGGCATGTGGCACGATGTGCAGGCGGCGCCCGAGGAACCGGCGGGATGAAAGGTGTGCGCCTCGGGATCCGCGGCCTTGCTGGCGTGGCAGGCCGTGCATTGGCGATCGTCGAACCTGCCCTCGAGCGCGTTGCCGAAGACATCGCGGTAGCCCTGACCGTGCGGGTCGTGGCAGTCGACGCAGGTCATCGAGCCGAAGAGGTAGCACGCGCTGGAACGATGGGTCTGCTGGTAGCCGAAGGTGGCGATCCGGCCGTCGGGCAGGTAGGGCGAGTCGCCGATGAGGGGGAGGCCGAGGCTGTACTGCTGCGGACCGTCACCCTGACCGTCACCCGGATCGGCGCCAATCGCGCGCTTGAGGGCGTGGCATTCGAAGCACACGCGCAGCGACGCGTCCACATCCAGCGTAGCGAGCGAGGTAGGGAGCGCCCGGTGGTCGGCCGCCGGGGCTCCGGGGGACGGTGGCCGTGCTCCCGCCGAGTTGAGGCCCGCCGCACGAGCCTCCTCCACATGCGCCAGCGCCGGCCCGTGACAGGACTCGCAGTTGATCGCGAGCGACGTCGCCTGTGTCTCGTAGCGCCCGAGATCAGCCCGGTACCGGACCTCGACCTGGCTGCCATGACAGTTCTG
>CAZRQE010000026.1:0-19373 GCA_964602175.1 uncultured Gemmatimonadaceae bacterium
ATGATCCCCGCCCAGGGCGACGGCACGCTGTTCCGCTTGTGGTCGCTCATGGTCCCGCCACCATCGTCATGAGCCTGTAGAAGGGCTCCGGGTACAGGAAGAGGGCCAGGCAGGCCACCGCCGTCGTCACGATCGCGACCAGCGACCATTTGGGCCCCTCGTGGATTCCCTCGTGGTGAGGCGGCTCGTCCGGCTTGTGGAAGAAGCCCTTGAGCGGGATCTCCATCAGGTAGGCGAGCGAGAGCAGCGAGCTGACCATGAGCACCGCCATCAGGCCGACCTGACCCGCCTCCAGCGAGCCCACGCCGAGGAACCACTTGCTCCAGGATCCTCCGGTGGGCGGCAACCCCACAATCGAGAGCGTGCCGATGAAGAACGCGCCGAAGGTCACCGGCATCGTGCGTCCCAGGCCCTTCAGCTGGCTGACTTCGGACTTGTGCGCGGCCACCATGATCGCCCCCGCGCAGAAGAACAGGGTGATCTTGCCGAAGGCGTGCATGAGGATGTGCAGGCCGCTGCCGATGACGCCCCAGCTGTTGGCCAGCATGGCGCCCAGCACGACGTACGACAGCTGGCTCACCGTCGAGTACGCGAGGCGCGCCTTCAGATTGTCCTTCGTGAACGCGACCAGGGAGCCGAGGATGATCGTCGCCGCGGCCGCCCACATCAGCCAGACCGATGCCCCGGCGCCCGCCAGGAAGTCGATTCCGAAGACATAGACCGAGATCTTGAGCACCGAGAAGACGCCCGCCTTGACCACCGCGACCGCGTGCAGCAGCGCGCTCACCGGCGTCGGCGCCACCATGGCGGCCGGCAGCCAGCGGTGGAACGGCATGACCGCGGCCTTCCCGATCCCGAAGACGAACAGGCCCAGAAGCACGGGAACCGCGATGCCGGCCATGCGTCCGTCCAGGATGCCCCCGGCCTCGAAGTCCAGGGTGCCCGCAGCCGCATACGTCCACACGATGGCGAGGAGCTGGAAGGCGATGGACGTACCGAAGAGGATCCCCAGGTAGATGCGTCCGGCGCGTCTGGCGGCGTCGGTGCCCGCGTGCGTGACCAGGGGGAAGGTCGTGAGCGACAGGATTTCGTAGAAGACGAAGAGGGTGAACAGGTTGCCCGCGAAGGCCACGCCCATCACCGAGGCGATCGCGAAGGCGAAGAACACGTAGAAGCGGGTCTGGTTCTTCTCGTGGTGCCCCCGCATGTACCCGATCGAGTACATCGTGGTCACGATCCACAGGAACGAGGCGATCAGCGCGAAGAGCACACCGAGCGGTTCGGCCTCGAGCGCGATCGGAATCCCCCGGATCGGTTCCGCCAGCACCAGCTCGGGACGCTCACCGCCACTCACGACGCCGTAGATGCGCAACACGATCGCGAACAGGGCGCCCGCCGTGACCAGGCTTGCCGCCTCCCGGGCGTTGGGGTTCCTGCGCAGGAGCAGAATCAGGAGCGTGCCCGCCGCGGGGACCGCCAGCGACAGCGCCAACAGCAGCTCGATGCTCATCGCGGGTCCCCGTTCATGATCCGATTCCCGCCATCAGCACTTCGGCGGCCTGTCTGGCCACGCCGGCGGTCCTGACTGCGTCGATTCCGAAATACAGGTTGGCGGCCACCAGCACCCAGGTGGGCGCCAGCAGACTCAGGGGCGCTTCGCGGGTTGTCTCGTCGCCCGAGAACTCCCGCAGATACGCGGCCTCGACGACGCGCCACACGTACACCAGCGCCATCACCGAAGTCACCAGCACGAGCACGGCCACCGCGATCCACGGCCCACCCTTCTCGAGGGCCCCCAGGATCAGGTACCACTTGCTGATGAAGCCCACCGTGAGCGGCACGCCCACCAGACTGAGTCCTCCGACCACGAAAGCCGCCATGGTCCACGGCATTCGCTTGCCCAGCCCGGCCATGGCGTCGATGTGCACCGACCCGATCCGGTAGACCACGCATCCGAGCGCCATGAAGAGGGCGCCCTTCATGAGCGCGTGGTTGAAAAGGTGCAGCAGCGTCGCCGTGAGTCCCGTGATCGACGCAAAGGAGAGGCCGAGGATCATGTACCCGATCTGCGCGACCGAGGAATAGGCGAGCAGCCGTTTCACGTCGACCTGGAAGATCGCCACCAGCGACATGCTCACGACCGCGACCAGCGCCAGCGGCAGAAGCACCCGGTCGAGCGCCATGACGTCGAACGAGAAGGCTGCGCCGAAGATCGACAGGAAGAACCTGAGCAGCATGTAGACGGCGACCTTGGTGGCGGTCGACGCCATGAAGGCGGTGACGGGCGACGGCGCGAAGGCGTAGGCGTTGGGCAGCCAGAGGTGGAGGGGGAAGAGCGCCAGCTTGAGACAGATCCCCACACCCAGGAAGCCGTACGCCACCTTGACGGTTCGAGAGTCCCACACGCCGGGCAGAAGCTCCGCCAGGTCCGCCATGTTCAGGGACCCGGTCATGACATACAGCAGCCCGATGCCGATGACGATGAAGGTGGCCCCGACGGACCCCATGATCAGGTACCGGAAGGCCGCGGTGAGCGCGCGGCGCGGTCTGCCGAGCGAGATCAGCGCGTACGCGGAGAGCGACGAGATCTCGAGGAACACGAACACGTTGAACATGTCGCCGGTGATCGTGATGCCCAGCAGCCCCGAAAGGCAGAGGAGGTAGGCGGTGTAGAAGAGCGGAATCCGCCTGGCGGCGATCTCGTGCTCGACGCTGGTGACCGAATAGGGGGCCACGACGGCGCCGATCGACGCGACGATCACCAGCACCCACGCATTGACGATGTCGACCCGGTACTCGATCCCGATGGGGGGCACCCAGTCGCCGATATGGTACGAGACGACGCCGCCCGCCATGACCTGACCCAGCAGGGCCAGCGCGATGGCGAGCGCCGACCAGCTCGCCAGCACGGCCAGCCAGGCCGCCGCCCTCCCGTGACGCAAGACGGCGCAGATCGGCGCGGCCAACAGCGGCACGATGACCTGGAGGATGGGAAGCTGCGCGGTCACGCGGCCCGCCCCTTCACCCGGGCCGGCGACCTGCGGGCGTCCCGGACGGTCGCCAGTCCGCGTCTCATTCGGACGCCTCCACCAGCGCCTCGATCCGGTTGATCTCGTCCTCTTCCAGCGTTCCGTAGGCCTCCTTGATGCGCACGGCCAGGGCGAGCCCCACGGAAGTGGTCGCGATGCCCACCACGATCGCGGTGAGAATCAGCACGTGCGGCAGGGGGTTGGAGTAGACGACGTGTTCCGCCGCTTCGCCGCCGTGCCCGTCGCCCACCAGGATGGGCGGAGTTCCGCCGGTGATCTTGCCCATACTGATGTACAACATGAATACAGAGGTCTGAAATACATTGAGACCAACGATTTTCTTGATCAGATTTCCCCGCGAGATGAGGATGTAGAACCCCACCATCATCAAGAAAATCACGACCCAGTAGTTGTAGTGCGAGACGAAGAAATCGAGGCTCACGACTCCCTCCTTCCCCGGCCCGCGAAGAGGTAGAACACCGATGCCATGACCCCGAAAACGGTGACGAGCACCCCGAGCTCGACCAGGAGGATGCCGTAGTGCTGGCCGTACTTGGGATCCTGGGCGAGGGCGTTGTAGGCCAGGTAGTTATGGCCCAGCAGCATCGTCACCACTCCGACGCCCCCGTAGATCACGACGCCGAGCGCGGCACACAGGCGCGTGAACCACGGAGGCAGCACGCGTTGCACCGCGGCGAGTCCGTACACCAGTGCCAGCAACGCGAACGCGGCAGTCAGGATCACGCCGGCCTGGAACCCCCCGCCGGGGCTGTAGTCGCCGTGGAAATGCACATAGAGCGCGAACATGATGATGAAGGGAGTCAGGATCTTGGCTCCCACCCGGACGATGATCTCTTCCCTCATCGGCCCCCCGCCCCGCCTGCCTGGCCGTCTCCGCCCGCCCGGCCATCGTCTCCCGCCGCGGCCGGTGAACGCCTTCCCCCCATGAGCAGCAGCATCACGCCCACCGCCGCCGCAAAGACCACGGTCACTTCGCCCCAGGTGTCGTACCCCCGGTACGAGGCGAGCACTGCCGTCACGACGTTGGGAATGTCGATCTCGTTCGGACTCTCCTCCAGGTAGTGATCGGCCACATGGTGGTGCACGGGGTTGTCCGCGCCGCCGAACCCCGGCATGTCGATCGTGCCGTAGACCAGCGCCAGTCCGGTCACGCTGACGACGATCAGCGGCAGCAGCGGCGTGTGGCCGGGCCTGTTTTCGTGGTGTCCGGCCAGGGCCAGCGCCCCCAGGAAGAGCACGGTCGAGATCCCGGCGCCCACCGCCGCCTCGGTAAAGGCCACGTCCACGGCGTCCATCACCGTGAACAGCCCCGCCGACAACAGCGAGTAGATCCCGGCCAGCATGACTACCGCGAACAGATTGCGGATCCTCAGGAGCGCGATGCCCGCCACCGCCAGCAGCGTGAGGAGCACGATGTCGACGACGATGCTCACGGCCGGCCCCCTCCCCCGCGCTCGCCGTCGCCACGCGCCTCCCGGGCGGCTTCCGGCGCGGTGCCGTCCCGGGCATCTCCTCCCGCCCCGGCTCCGGCCTGCGCGCCCCGCAGCGTGTACGGCGTCGTGCCTCCGGATAGCGCGGCCTTGGCCACGGCGTGCGTCGCGATCGGGCTGGTGAACCACAGGAACGCCAGGACCAGCAACAGGCGCACCGCAACGAGACCCGCGCCGTCGTGGAGGCTGTAGACGCACAGACCCGCCAGCGTCAGTCCGGCGCCCATCGTGTCCACCATTCCCGCCGCGTGCATGCGGGTGAAGACGTCCGGCAGCCGCACCATGCCCAGCGCCCCGGTCACCATGAAGAAGCCACCCGACAGAAGCAGCATCCAGACCACCGCGTTGACGATGCCGCCCATCATTCGGCGCCGGTTTCCCGGGGCGCGCTCGCGCCGAGATCGCCGTATTCGATGTACTTGAGCACGGCGATGGTCCCGATGAAGTTGATCAGCGCGTACGCGAGCGCCAGGTCGAGAAAGTCGGGCCGCCCGTTGACGAATCCGAGCACCGCGATGAGCACCACCGTCTTCGTGCCGATGTTGTTCAGCGCGAGGACCCGGTCGTAGGCCGTCGGCCCCAGCACGGCGCGCAGCATCACGAGCACCATGCACACGAGCACCGCGGCGGCGGACACGGCGAACACGCTACCCGGCCTCTCCCTCGAGCCGGGCCACGCGCCGGTTCATGATGTTCTCCTCCGACCCGTCGATCTCCTCCTGCACAATCGCGTGAACCTCGAAGTCGTCTCCCACGATTCCGGTGGTGACGGTGCCGGGCGTCAGGGTGATCGAATTGGCGTAGATGAAGCGCCCCAGATCGGTGCGCTGGGATGCCTGGAAGTGAACGATCGACGGATCGACACGGATCCTGGGGGACAGGATGATTCTCGCCACCCGCACGTTGGACTTGAAGATCTCCCACACCAGCCAGGGCACGTACGTGGCGGCGCGCCAGGCCAGATGCAGCGGCAGGGATTCGCGGTCCAGGATGCCCATGCGTGTCACCACGAAAACCGCAACGGAGCAGGTCACCACGCCGAAAAACAGGAAGAGCAGGGTGAAGTGCCACGACAGAACGAGCCAGAGGGCGAAGAGGATCGCCCAGAGCCACGGCGCGCGGTTCAAGTCATCGATCTCCCGGCTGTCGGCTGCGTGATCGCGAACACCGCGGGCGAATCTACCAGTTGGACTGCGCTCCGTCCACTATTTCCTGCACGAGCAGTTCGATTGCTTCCGTCCTGCCGTTCTCCTCCGTCTCGCTGGCATCCAGGTACTGCCCCACCACCCTGAGCCGGGTATTGTCCCACAGGATCGTGTAGGCCTCGCGATCGAGCACTTCGACACGCACGACCAGGACGACCTCGCGCTGCAGGACCTGCACGCTCTCGGTCTCCTGGCCCCGGCGATAGAGCGGCGCGGTGAGCTCGTAGCTGAGGATGCTCCCGCTCACGACCGCGTCCGCCGCCCCCTCACCCGCGGGATTGAGGCCCAGGGCGCGCGGCAGCTGGCGCAGAAGCGCTTCGTGGATCTCCTGCCCGAGCTCGAAGCGGGCGGTTTCGTTTTCGAACGGCAGGATGGCAATGGTGCGAATGTGCTCCGGGAAACCGGCGCCCGCGATGAACGAGTAGTTACAGCCGGCCCCCGAGAGAAGCAGGATCGCGGCGGCTGCCGCGGAGGCCCGGATTCCAGATGTCGGACGGAAACGAATCCACATGTTCGAAGGTCTCCAGTCGCAGTCTGAGTTCACGGTAGTCCCGAAGGTTACGGTAGGTCGCTTCCGCGGGGTAGGCCGACCCGGGTCCGGGTTCGGATGCGATCACGCGCTGCACGACCGCGCCTCCGGCCAGCACCATCGCGTCGGCCACCGCGTGGCCGCGCAGGCGGAAGCGGACGCGATCGCCCATGGGAAGTCGATACCCCAACTCCATCGTACCGTTGTCTTCGCGGCTCGCGACCAGCGTCGCGCCATCGCCGGGCCGGAACACCCCCAGCGCGGCCCAGAACAGGGCCGGCGGCGGCACGAGCTCGCTGGGGAGTTCGGCCGGGATCCGCAGCTCGTCACCCACAAGCGCCGCGATGGCCGCGACTTCCCCGTTGTCGAGAAAGAGGTCCAGGCGAGCCTTGTCGGGTGGTTCGATGCGGGCCACGCCCGTGCCTTCGCCCCTGAAGTCGGGCTCCTGTGCCCTCCAGGCGAAGACCAGGCGAGCCGCCCTGGTGATCCGCGTCGCCTGCTCGACCCGGCCGGCCTCGGCTGCGATGGCCGGAGACGGCTCCGGGGGTTGCACTGACGGGTCGGCACCGGGCACCGTCGCGCAAGCGGACGCCAGGACGAGGCCAAGGCTCACTACCGCTCTATTCCGTCTCTTCGTACTTTCGGCGGTCATGCCCTCCAAACCCGTCTTCCTGGTATCCGACATCCACCTCGGCGCCGTTCCGCAGGAAACCGAGGAAGCCTTCCGGCGCTGGCTATTGCATGTAAAGGAAGCCGGCAGCTTCCTGATCATCAACGGGGACCTCTTCGATTTCTGGTTCGAGTATCGCAGGGTGATCCTGGCCGAGCACGTGCGGGTATTGGCGCTCCTGGCGGACCTCGTCGATTCCGGCGTGCGGGTGTTGGCGATGGGCGGCAACCACGACTGGTGGGGCGGCGACTTTCTGCGGGACCGTATCGGCATCGAGTTCCGACAGGACCCTGTCCGGCTCGAGGTCGGGAAGGTGTCGCTTCTGGTCGCCCACGGCGACGGCCTGGGATCGGGTGATCTCGGATACCGCATCCTCCGCCTTGTGCTTCGCAGCCGCCTGACGCGCTGGCTCTTCCGCTGGTTGCACCCGGATCTGGGCATCCCCATCGCGGACCGGTTCTCGGGGACACGGCACCAGCTCGGGTCCCCGGAAACGCCGCCCGACGACGGAAGGGCGAGATTGCTGGCGAACTGGGCCGCGGAGCAACTCGAGGGCGACGCATCGATCGACATCGTCGCCCTTGGCCATGCCCACCAGCCCGTGATCCGCGAGGTCGCACCGCAGCGCTTCTATGTGAACACGGGTGACTGGGTCGTGCACCGCTCATACGTCACGATCGGACCCTCCGGGACGCCCGAAATGCACGAATGGGACGGCTAGGCGGACGTCGCCGCGGGCCCCGGAACGGCGGGTCAACGTCACGGGACAGGGTGCGGCGGCGGGGGGTTCCGGCAGGCTGCTCATCCAACGGGGATCCGAACCGCGACCTCGACGCCCCCACCGACAGGGGCGCCCTCTATCGTCAGCGGCTCCGGAAAATCCTGTAGGTGGGCGGACACGAAAGCATCGACTCCGGAAAGCAGGAGCGTGAAGATCGCCACCGCAAACCAGTCCTCGCGCTGCTCTTCGCGGGCGTCGACCAGTCCCCGAAAGCGCGACACCTGCTCGTTTTCGCCCAGCAGGGTCTCGATTTCCATCGGATCGGTCACGCCGTCAAGCATCAGCTGGGCCGTGACCCGCTCTTCCCAGACACGGGCCTGTTCGCGTGCGACGCCCAGCCGGCGCGCGGTCTTGTAGAGCATCCAGCCCGCAAGGGACTCGGCCCCGAAGTAGAAGGCTCCGCGGGTGAGCGACCCCGAGGCCGCATGACCCCACCCGGGGATGAGCGACCCGCGCAGGAACGCCCCGGAGGGACTGACGCCGCTGGCCGCACTGTCCGGCACAGCCAGGGCGTCGGCCACCTCGGCGGTGTCCGCGGTGGCCGCGCCTTCCTCCTGGCCCACGAGGCGGCCGGGTCCGAGCGCCGTTAAGCACAATGCCATTGCACATGCACAAAACAATTGCACATATCTACCGGGCATCGGCCACCGGCGCCCCGGTTTCTCTCTATCGATCATCGGACACCAACACGGGAAATGCGCCCGGAATCACCTCAACCCGGAGCTCCGGCGCGGGCTCCGGAGCCAGCTCGCCATCGATTTCGAACCACATCGGCTCCCCGCCGGGGTCGCGAATAACCGCGCGCTCCAGCCGCCGCATCGTCACCAGTGGCGCCCCCGCGTGCGCGCCCCGCATCACCTTCGGCACAAGCCGCAGGATCGGCACAAGGCCGCCAGCGGCGACGTGGCAGAGGTCAAGTCGCCCGTCCGACGCCTGCGCGTCCGGGTTGATCATGAAGCCGCCCCCGATTGAAGGTCCCACCGTAATAACCGATAGAGTCGTCCTGCCGCGAATGTGTTGCTTCCGGCGTCCCGCCACCTCGATGTCGACGGCCTGCGGCCGGAACCGCGCCAGCGCGTGCAGGAACGAAGCCAGGTATTGCAGAAGCCCGGGCAGGCGCGAGTAGCGGGCCCGGCACCGCAGCACCTCCACGTCCACGCCGACGCCCAGGAGGTTGACGAAGACGCGCTCTCCGCCCTCCCAGCGCACCCTGCCGACATCGAAGCGCCTTAGCAGGCCCTCCCGAAGGAGCCTCGGGAGCTCCGTCACCCCCCGCCGCGGCGAGACCATCCGGTAGAAGTCGTTCCCCGTGCCCACCGGACTGATCGCAACCGCAGGCACGCGGACGGCGCCGCTGTCCAGCAACCCGCCGGCGACCTCGTGGATCGTGCCGTCGCCGCCCACCACGGCCAGCCGGTCGACCCCGTCCTGTGCCGCCTCGGCCGCGAGGCGCGCGGCGTGTCCGGGCGCTTCCGTATATCTGGCGTCGCACTGCAAACCCTGGCCGTCCAGCTCCCGGAGCAGCGCCTCCGCGGCCCTGATTCCGCGGCCGCTCGAGGCGGCCGGGTTGACGATGACACGGAGCGGCGCGGTGGACATGGTGGAAGATAAGGCAAGGGTGGCGGGGGCGTGTGGGAATCGAACCCACCCACCCGGGTCTTAGCCGGGCGCACTGGTTTTGAAGACCAGACGGAACACCAGTCCCGATCCGCCCCCCCAGCCAGCGTTACTCCTCGGGGCGAACACGCGTCGTGTTCACTGAGCCCCGGGCCGACACGTTGTCAGCATCCGGCGGCAAGGGCAACTCCTCGCGCACCCATCGCTCCTCAAGTCTCCGGAACGCCGCGGCCAGCTCGGCGCGCATCCGGGCGAAACGCTCGCGGACGTCGGGCCGCCCCTGCAGCCGCAGGAACAGCGCGGCATCCTCGCGCACCTCCCGCGCCAGTTCCACCCACTGAAGGGCCAGGTAGCCAAAAATGGGCGCCGCGGCCAGGACCGCAGCCGCCCATACGATCCCTCCCGCGAGAAAAGCCAGCGTCACCCACAGCGCCCATGCCACGACAACGCCGCCGAGGAGCGCGAGGATCTTGTGCGTGGCCGTGACCTCATAGTCCGGGCGGGTCCGCTTCAGCACGAGCCCAGGCAGCCAGGTCACCGGAGCCCACATCGCCGCTCCCGCAACTGCCACCGGGAGCCCCGCCAGCAGGAGCGTACCGCGCACGGCGATGTAGCGGGCCACCGGAACGAGCCCGAACCGGGGGGGCACGTCCCCCTCCCCCGCCCCGACCCGCTCAGTGAGCGCCGCGTAGCGCTCTACCTTGCGGCGCAGCGCGCGGTGCTCCTCCGGAGCCTCCCGGCGAATCCATTCCAGACCCGCCGCAAAACGCTGCAGGCGCGGGAAGCGGACGCCCAGCTGCTGCCTGGCTCGCCATGGCACCCACCGGAATTCCCGCACATACAGCTGCTCCGCCACCTCCACGAGCTCCCGGTCACCGTGATGCACGAAGTTCAGCGTCTGTCTGCGAATGCCCCCCTCGATCCGCGCGGTGAGGATTCGCGCCGCCTCCACCGGGTCGCCGCGGTAGGCAGCCTCCAGGTCCGCACAGCCGACGGCCCGCCCGTAGCGAACGGTCACCGGCGTACGCGCCCGCTCCTTGCGCGAGTATGTGATGCCGACCGGAACGATCGAGAGCCCGAGTCCCCAGTCGGCGGCCGCTTCCGCCTGAAGCGCGATGCGCGCGGCCCCCGTGCGGAGTTCGGCGATCTGTGCCCCGGAGTGGCTCTTGCCCTCGGGGAAGATCTGGATCGCGCCGCCCTCATGAAGCGCTTCGACCGCGGCCCGAAACATGTGCTCGTTGAGGTGCATCGCTCCCGGGTCGTCCTGTCGCCGGTAGACCGGAATCGCTCCGAGCGACCGGAGGACCGAACCCAGCAGCGGCTGATCGAAGAGCGGCGCCCGCCCTAGAGCCCGGACGTAGCGTTCGCTGCAGCGCATGATCAGCACGGGGTCGAGCAGGCTGTTCGGGTGATTCGCGGTGACCAGCACCGGCCCCGCGGGAAGCTGCGGCCCGTGTGTGTCGACGCGGTAGAAGAGCCCGGCCGCCGTCCCCACCAACCGGGTGATCACGGTGGCGATCCGGCTTGGCGATCCCTCCAACGCTTGGCTCCTGAAGTCTTCGAATCTGTGACGCGGACAGGTTCTCTTGGCTGACACGGCAACTTATCTTGGCTGACACGGCAACACCTCGCCACCTTGACGAACGGATGGTCGTGCGCGATCAAGCGACATCGGTCGGATACAGTCCGGGGGGTCACGAAGCTGCGGCCGCGGCTTCGGCAACCACCCTCCCCCGCAACCCGGGCACGCCCCTCGACCTCAAAGCGGTGCGCGACGTGCGGGTCAACCGCTTCGCCGCAGACCACCGGGCCCGGACACTGACCACGCGGCGCTCCGTCAAGCGCGACTCGCAGGCGGGATGGCTGCTCCGCGCGGTGACGATGATCGACCTGACGACGCTGGCGGGCGACGACACGGCCGGCCGGGTTCGGCGCCTCTGTGGCAAGGCCAGACACCCGGTCCGGTCCGACATCCTGGCCGGTCTGGGCGTCCCCGCCGCCGAGGTGAGGGCCGCGGCCGCTTGCGTCTACCACGCGCTCGTCCCCACCGCCTGCGAGGCGCTCAGGGAGAGCGGCATCCCCGTTGCCGCAGTCTCGACCGGCTTCCCCGCCGGCCTCTCGCCCTTTGCGACCCGGATCGCCGAAATCCGTGAATCCGTCGCCGCGGGGGCCGAGGAGGTCGACGTGGTGATCACGCGCGGGTCGGTGCTGGGCGGGGGTTGGGAGCGGCTCTATGACGAGGTCGCGGGCTTCCGCGAAGCCTGCGGCGACGCGCACGTCAAGGTGATCCTGGCGACCGGGGAGCTCGGGACTCTGGCCAACGTGAAGCGGGCCGCGACCGTTGCCATGATGGCCGGTGCGGACTTCGTGAAGACATCCACGGGAAAGGAGTCCGTGAACGCGACGCTGCCGGTGGGCATCGTGCTGGCGCGCGCGATCCGGGAGTACCACCGGACAACCGGCGTCCGGGTCGGGCTCAAGGCGGCCGGCGGGCTCAAGACCGCCAGGGACGCGCTCGCGTGGCTGATACTGGTGAAGGAGGAGCTGGGGGCCGCCTGGATGGACCCGCGCCTCTTCCGGATCGGCGCCAGTTCGCTCCTCGCGGACATCGAACGGCAGCTGGAGCACCACGTCACCGGACGCTATTCCGCGTTCCACCGGCATCCCCTCGGGTAGAGGAGGACATTCGGCATGACCCGCCAGCGCGCCACGACACCCGGCCGCGCCAACGACGAGCCTCCGGCCGGGAGCGCCTCGTCATCCCGCGTCCTCGAAGCGTTCCGGGACCCCGGATACGGACCGGCGCCCGAAGGCGACCAGGTGGCCACGGAGTGGCTGGAAGGTGGCGAGCGGGTCTTTGGACACTACGTCGGCGGAAGCTGGATCGACGGCGCCGGCGCGATCCGCCGGACCCACTGCCCGGCGGACGGACGGCTTCTCGCCAGCTTCAACGACGGCACGGCCGACGACGTCGACCGGGCGGTGTCGGCGGCCGAAGGAGCGCTCGGGTCGTGGCAGGAGATCGGCGGCCACGCCCGCGCACGGCACCTGTACCGGCTGGCCCGGCAGCTGCAGAAGCGGTCCCGCCTTTTCACCGTGGTCGAGTCCCTGGACAACGGCAAGCCCGTGCGGGAATCGCGCGACCTGGACATCCCCCTCGCGATCCGGCACTTCTACCACCACGCAGGCTGGGCCGAGCTCGCCCCGGCGGAGTTTGCGGGATACGAGCCCGTGGGCGTTGTGGGGCAGATCATCCCCTGGAACTTCCCGCTGCTCATGCTGGCCTGGAAGGTCGCGCCGGCACTGGCTGCGGGCTGCACGGTCGTCCTCAAGCCCGCCGAATACACGCCGCTCTCGGCGCTGCTTTTCGCCGAGGTCGCGCATCGAGCCCAGTTGCCACCAGGCGTTCTCAATGTCGTCACCGGGGGTGGCGCGACGGGCGCCGCCGTGGTGCGTCATCCGGGGACTGCCAAGATCGCGTTCACTGGATCCACCGAGGTGGGGCGCGAGATCAGGCGGGTGACCGCCGGCACGGGCAAGCAGCTGTCGCTCGAGCTGGGCGGCAAGTCCCCCTTCGTCGTGTTCGACAGCGCCGATCTGGACGCGGCCGTCGAGGGCGTGGTGGACGGGGTCTGGTTCAACCAGGGACAAGTGTGCTGCGCCGGGTCTCGGCTGCTGGTGCAGGAGAGCGTCGAAGCCGAGATGCTGGACCGTCTTCGGGCGCGCATGGAGACCATCCGCGTCGGGCACCCGCTGGACAAGGCGATCGACATGGGCGCGATCGTGGACCGCGTACAGATGGACCGCGTGCAGGGCTACCTCGAGGCCGGCAAGGCGGACGGTGCGGAGATCTGGCAGCCCGACCGGCCGCTGCCGGAGGACGGACTGTTTCTGCCGCCGACCCTGTGTACCGGGGCGCCTCCCTCGAGCACGATCGTTACCGAGGAGATCTTCGGACCCGTGCTGGTCAGCCTGACCTTCCGGACCCCGGCCGAGGCCGTTGCGCTGGCGAACGACACCCGCTACGGCCTGGCGGCCAGCATTTGGACCGAGGACATGAGCCTGGCACTCGACGTGGCTCCGGGGATCAAGGCCGGCACGGTTTGGGTGAACTGCACGAACATGTTCGACGCTGCCTCCGGGTTCGGGGGCTACCGGGAGTCGGGGTTTGGCCGCGAAGGCGGACGCGAGGGGATGTGGGAGTACCTGAAGCCGGCGGCGGCAACGCGCGGCGGGCAAGCGGCGGCCGCGCCGGCAGCGCCTGAATCCCCGGCGGCGGTCGAGGCGCCCCCGGTCGCGGGGCCTGCGCCGGTACCCCGGCCCATGTCAGCCGACCCCGCGCCCTCCGACGACCGCATCGACCGGACCCGCAAGCTGTGGATCGGAGGGAAGCAGGCGCGCCCGGACGGCGGTTACTCGCTGCCGGTCGCCGACGCCACGGGCACCGTCTACGCCGAGGCGCCGCGCGGGAACCGCAAGGACGTGCGCAACGCTGTCGAGGCGGCGGCGAAGGCGCGCGCGAAATGGGCACAGCAGAGCGGCCATCTGCGCGCCCAGATCCTGTATTACCTGGCGGAGAACCTCGCGGTGCGGCGGGCGGAGCTCGCGCACGCAATCGGCCGTGCCACCGGCGGCGGCGCGGGAGCCGCCAGGGCCGAGGTCGACGCCTCCGTGCGGGCTCTCTTCACGTTCGCGGCGTGGGCCGACAAGTACGACGGCAGCGTGCACTCGACCCCGTTCCGCAACGTCACCTTCGCGATGAACGAGCCGGTCGGCACGATCGGCATCCGATGCGCCGACCACGCGCCGATCGCCGGGGTGGTGGGACCCGTGGCGGCCGCGCTGTCACAGGGCAACGTCGCGGTGGTCGTGCTCCCGGAGCGCTGCCCCATCCCCGCGCTCGACCTGGTGCAGGTCATGGAGACCTCGGACGTGCCGCCCGGCACCGTGAACATGCTTTCGGGGATCCACGGCGAAGTCGTCCCCACCCTGGCCGGGCACGACGACGTCGATCAACTGTGGGACTTCGTGGCCGACGACCTTTCCGGGGACTCGGAGCGCCTGTCCGCCGGCAATCTCAAGCGGGTCTGGGTGGACCGCGAAGGCGTGATCGACTGGCTGGAGTTGACCGGACGCGACACCGGGATGCTCCTGCGCAAGGGCACGCGGATCAAGAACATCTGGGTCCCGTACGGCGTCTAGCGCCGCAGCAGCGACCGGTACAGCGGGTTCGCGATCGTCAGGTACACCGTGTCGCCCGGCCCGACCGAAATCCGATTGGTGAGGATATCGTCTCCCGCCAGCACGTCGATCCGGATTCGGAGATCGTCGACGGTCGGCCAGGCAAGCGTGAAGGTCTCCCTTCCGTTGCCCGGCACGATCCCGAGACGCCGCTCCGTCCGCGACACGGCGCGTAACGTCGCTTCGTTGAAGTTGTTGTTCACGACGTTGATCCGGATGCTGCGGGCCGCCGCGCTGCCACCGTCGAAGGGATTCGGCGCCTCGGCCGCACCGGCGCATCCCACCAGGGCCATGGCCGTCAACGCCATCGCCAAAAACCTCAATCGCCGACTCATCCGAGCCTCCTTGCCTCTTGTCGGAGTCCCTTGGGACCCCGGTATCTTCGAGCCGCCTGCCGGGAAACCGTCCCCGCGGCAACCCGCACCCTCGCTAGCTCACCAGCCGCCTGTCCTCGATCGGTTCCAGTCCCTCGCGAATCAACAGTTCGTTCAGGCGGCCCAGATCCCGCCGAATCACGATCTCCATCTGCGACATCTGTTCGTCCAGCAGCGCCGAGAGGTGCTGGAACACCTCGTGCGACTGGTCGGTCGGCCGGTCTTCCGCGCTTTCGACCACACCCAGCAGCGCGGCGAGCTTGTTGTTCAGCTTGATCGGGAAGTTGAGCGGATCCTGGTTGCTCTGGTTGCGGACCTGGTAGATCTCGGCCTCGACCACGCTCAGATTCTCGTCCACCACGACCGCCTGGGCTTCCACTTCCCCATCGTCGGTCTCCTCGAGTCGCTCGTCGATCTGGCCCTTGATGTCGCGCACCTTGATCACGGCTTCGTTGGCCTCCGACACCCGGTCCCGGATCTCGATCGCCAGCTCGAAGCGCTCCCGCAGGTCCGCCACGGTCACGCCCTCCAGGTACGGATTGATCCGGATGTCGAAATCCTGCGTCAGCGGGGCTCCGTCGTTCACCGTCATGCGCACCGTGTAGGTCCCGGGCACGGCGGTCGGTCCCATCGGCCGCGCCGCCCACATGATCCGTCCCTCGAAGTCCGTCCACGCGGGATAGCGCATGTCCCAGCGGAACGAGTGGGATCCCTGCTCCACCGCCGGCTGTCCACCGCCCCCGCCCCCGAAGAAGGCCGCGAAGGGACTCACTTCCTCCTCCTCCTCCTCGTCACCCGCAACCGCTTCGTAGCTGCGGATAACCTCGCCGGCGGCGTCGAGCACCTCGACCGTCACCTTCTCCGCGTCCTCGGCCAGGTAGTACTGGAACTCGGCTCCGAAATCCAACCCGCGGATGGGGTCGCGCGGATCGAAGAGCCACGCGTCCGCAGCCGCGATCTCGTCCGTCAGCTGGCGCAGCGGCCCGATGTTCTCAAGCACCCAGAAGGAACGGCCGTGAGTGCCGATCACCACGTCGTTCTCTTCGACGACAAGGTCCGACACCTGCAGGACCGGCAGATTCAGGGACAGCGGCTGCCACATTCCCCCGTCGTCGAACGAGACGTACACGGTCCGCTCGGACGCCGCGAAGAGCAGCCCCGGACGCTGGGGATCCTCCCGCGTGGCCCGGATGAAGTCGTCCTCCGGAATCCCGTCGACGATCGTCGTCCACGACTGGCCGTAGTCGTCCGTCTTCCAGATGTACGGGCTGCGGTCGTCGTCCACGAGATAGCGGATGCCTGACACGTAGGCCTTGCCCGGCGTGTTCGGCGACGCCTCGATCGTGTTGATGCGCACGAAGTCCGGCGCGTCCGGCGGGGTCACATTCGACCAGTTCAGGCCGCCGTCGCGGGTGACGTGCACGAGCCCGTCGTCCGAGCCCGCCCAGATCACCTCGGCGTCGTGGTAGGAAGGGGCGATGGCGAAGACCGTGGCGTACGTCTCCACACCCGTCTGGTCCCTCGTGATGGGGCCGCCCGACGGGCCCATCGTCATGGCGTCGGCGCGGGTCAGGTCCGGGCTGAGCTGGTCCCAGCTCTGACCCTCGGTCGTGGTCCTCCAGACCTTCTGCGTGCCCGTGTAGAGCACGTCGGGGTCATGGTGCGAGAACACAATGGGGAAGGTCCACTGCACCCTTTCGATCAGATCCTCCGACGACTGCCCCATGGGGTTTTCCGGCCACACGTTGACCGCCCGCGTCTGGCCCGTGGCCATGTCGAAGCGGGACAGCGCACCCCCGTAGCAGCCCGCGTAGAACACGTCCAGGTTGATCGGATTGGGCGCCACGTACCCGCTCTCGCACCCGCCCACGGCGTAGTACCACGCGCGGTTGCCGGGCCCCCGCGCCGCCATCTGGTTCCAGCCGCGCACGGGGATGCACGCCGTCGAGTTGTCCTGCTGGCCGCCGCAGATGTGGTACGGGGTGTGCTCGGTCGTAATCACCCGATAGAACTGGGCCGTCGAATAGTCCTGGTCCGTCCAGCTCCGGCCGCCGTTGAACGTCACGTTGGCCCCGCCGTCGTTCGCGTTGATCATGCGGTCCGAGTCGCCGGGAGCGATCCACAGGTCGTGGTTGTCCCCGTGGGGCACCGGTATCCCGCGGGGGAACGTCTCGCCGCCGTCCCGCGACCGGTACAGCCCCGTGTTGAGGGCGTACATGACGTCCTCGTCGTTGGGGTCGGCGTACACGCGCGTGTAGTAGAAGGCGCGCTGCCTCAGCTTGCGCTCGTCGTTCACGCGCTCCCAGGTGGCCCCGGCGTCGTCCGAGCGCCACACGCCGCCGTCGGGCTCGTGCTCGATCAGCGCCCAGACGCGATCCGGGTTCGCGGGAGACACGGCGACTCCGATCTTCCCGACCGGTCCCTCCGCCAGGCCGATATTCGCGGTGATCTCGGTCCAGCTCTCCCCTCCGTCGGTGGATTTGTAGAGGCCGCTGTCCTCACCCCCCGACGACATCCCCCAGGAACGGCGCCATGCCTCCCAGATCGCGGCATAGATGATGTCCGGATTCGTCACGTCCACGCTGATATCCACAGCGCCGGCCCCGTCGCTCTTGTAGAGGACCCGCCGCCAGGTCGCGCCACCGTCGGTGGTCTTGAACACGCCCCGTTCGGGGTTGTTCGCGGAGTGCTTGCCGAAGGCCGCGGCCCAGGCCACGTCGCAGTCGTCCGGGTGGATGCGGATCCGCGCGATGTTCTGGGTCTCGGTCAGCCCGATGTGCTCCCAGGTCTCGCCGGCGTCGGTGGACTTGTAGGCCCCGTCGCCCTGCTGGATGTTCCCGCGGATCTGGGTCTCGCCCGTTCCCATGTAGACGATGTCGGGGTTGCTCTCGCAAACCTGCACCGCGCCGATCGACGCGCTGTTCATCTGCCCGTCGGTGATCGGTTCCCAGTTCTGCCCGCCGTCCGTGGTCTTCCAGAGACCGCCCCCGGTGGTGCCCATGTAGTACTCGAAGGGGCGGGCGTCCGAGCCTGCGGCGGCGATGGAGCGGCCGCCCCGGGGCGGGCCGACGTTGCGCCATTCGAGGGAGCCCCAAAGGGCCTCGTCGTAGCTCTGCTGGGCGTGGGCGGGGGTCTGGGGCCAGACGGCGGCAACGGCCAGGCTGGCAACGGCAGCGGCGAGGAATGGGAAGCGACGCGGGTTGTGCATGGGTGGGAAAGCTCCTATGAAGACTGAGATACGGTCGATCCGGTACGGGGCAGGATAGAATGAGACAGGTTCCCGATCAAGGACTGCCGGGGACGGCCGCCTCCAGCTGCGACAGCACCTGGCGGGCGGTTTCGTCCCCCGGGGCGAACGAAGCGCCGGTGCGGGCGTGGGCCAACGCTTCCTGCACACGGCCGGCCTGGGCCAGGGCGATGGCCAGGTTCACGTGGGCGCGGGCGAGTTCCGGACCGGCGGCGATCGCGCGTTCGTAGGCGCGGATCGCCTCGGCGAGGTCGCCGCCGCGCAGGTGCACGTTGCCGAGGTTGAAGTGCGCGAGCGGCTCGTACGGGTTCAGGGCGGCGGCGGACTGGTAGTCGCGAATGGCCGCGGCCGGATCACCGGCCGCGGCGTAGGCGATGCCGCGGTTGACGTGCACCAGAGGCTGGTTCGGGTCCGCCTCGAGGCTCTCGGTGAAGTGCTGGATCGCACCCGCATGATCCCCCGCCTGGCTTGCCACAAGCCCCAGCGACCTGAGGACCCCGGCATCGCCGGGCGTGACTGACAGCGCCCTCACGAGCAGGTCCTCGGCCGCGCCCAAATCCCCGCGCCCCGTGGCTTCGTCCGAGAAGAAGCCGAGAATCATGACCCATCGCCGCCGGACGGGCAGAGGTTCGCGGTTGATCGCGGCGTCCAGATCCAGCGTCGCGCCCGGGCCGGCGCCAGACGGGGACGGCTCGACGCTCAACCCGCCGGACGCCGGCCCGGCAGCGTGCAGAATCGCCAGCGCGAGCGCCCTCAGGTCCGGATCGGGCGACGACGCCATCTGCGTGATCCTCGCGCCCGCCTCCGCTCCCAGAGGCTCCCCGGGAGTCATCCACCCACCGGCGAACCGGGCCAGCGCCTGGAAACTGGCCATGTCACCCCGCTCCTCCGGGTGCAGGAGCAGGCGCGCGGCCAGGTCCTCGCCCATGCCATCGGTCACCGCGAGGAGTCCGGCGGTGGGAGCGTCATGCGGCCTGAGCGTTCCCCACCATTCGTCCACGCGGGCCTGAAGCCCGAGTTCGCTCTGGTCGGTGTGGCAGCCCCTGCAGGCGCTCACCAGCCCCAGGCGTCCATCCAGAGCCGGCCGTGGCACGGGGATCGTGTGGTCCGAGCGGGCGAACGGCACGGCGTCTCCGACCTCGGGATGCTGCAGGTACGGCATGTGACAC
>CAZRQE010000027.1:0-8319 GCA_964602175.1 uncultured Gemmatimonadaceae bacterium
GGCGGGCGGGCACGTCCATGAGATCAAGTCCGCGCTGATCCTGCAGCCGGGCCCGGCCGCGCTCACGGATGGATTGGAGGCGTTGGCGGAGATCATCGGGGGGTGGCGGGGGGAGTAGCCATCGGCCGGCTCCGGGCCTGACCTGCCCGGCACGACTGTTGCTTGCGACCGGACTCCCGGCCGCGTATTGTATACAAATCAGCACCCGGATCCGTTGCATTTGGAGGTCCGCCTGCTGATACCGACGTGACAGTCGTGTCAGTCGGTTTGCGGCATTGGAAGGACGCGGTATGGAAGGGCAGCAGCGCTCGCGGTTGCTTGACCCCGTGCCCGACGTGCGTCCAGGGCCCGCGACTCGCCCTTCTCTCCGCATCTTGCGGCCCGAATCCGGATCATCCGGATCCGCTGTCTGCCCACTCTCTTTCCGGAGGTGCACATGGGCAAGCCACGTATGAACCGCAGTTTCGCCATCCTTCTCACATTCACCCTGCTCCCGATCGTCGCCCTCGCCGCCGCGCCGACGGATGCGCGGGCCCAGGGCGGTACGATCACGGGGCAGGTGACCGACGCGGGAACCGGGGCACCAGTCGAGCTGGCCCAGGTGACCGTGGAGGGCACCAGGATCTCGATTTCGACCACCGCCCAGGGGCGCTACCTGGTGACCGGCGTATCGGCCGGTGTTCGCACGGTGACCGTGCAGCGCCTCGGGTACTCCGACGCTTCCCAGGAGGTCACGGTTCCCGAGGGCGGAGCCGTCAGCCTGGACTTCGCCCTGACCAGTGCCCCGGTGGACCTCACCGGGATCGTGGTGACGGCCACCGGTGAGCAGCAGAAGATGAGCATTGCGAACGTGATCGCGACGATCGGGGCAGACTCCATCGTCACGAGCGCGCCGATCACGAATGTGACCGATCTGCTGCAGGGCCGCGTCCCGGGCGTGATGACCTTCAGCAACGCCGGGATGACCGGCTCGTCGGCGCGTGTCCGCATCCGCGGCTTCAACAGCCTGTCCCAGGACAACACACCCCTCATGATCATCGACGGGGTGCGCGTGGAGAACACCACCGGCGGCGGCAGCCAGATCGGTCCCCGGCAATTCAGTTCCGGCTGGACCGCCGGCGCCGTGACCGACCTGAACCCCGAGGAGATCGAGTCCATCGACATCGTCAAGGGACCGTCGGCCGCGACGCTGTACGGGACGGACGGGGCCAACGGCGTGATCCTCATCCGCACCAAGCGAGGCCAGCCCGGCGAAGCCAGGTGGAGCGTGTACACCGAGGGAGGCCTGATCCAGCAGGCCGCCGATGTGCACGAGGGCTGGTACGCATGGGGACGGAACGCCGACGGCGCGACCATACGCTGTGAGAACCGCGTGCGTGTGGTGGGCGGCTGCACGTTGGACAGCCTCACGACCTGGAGCGCGTTCCGTGACTCCCCCTCGGCTCCTCTGGGGCTCGGGCACCGCGAGCAGCTGGGGGTCCAGGTATCGGGCGGGGTCGAGCGATTCCGGTATTTCTTCGCCACCGAACTCGAGAACGAGACGGGATACCTCGAGCTTTCCGAATCGGAGATTGCGCGGAAACAGGCGGAGCGGGGAGGCGTCGAGATTCCCGGTTGGCAGAGACGCCCGAACTACCTGAAGCGATTGACCATGCGCGGGAATGTCACGGCGCGTCTCAACGAGACCGCGGACATCAATGTCTCGACCGGGGTGACCCTGCAGGAAAGCCAGATCCCGAGCAACGGCGTTTTCTGGAGAGGCAGCTGGGGACCCGGCTACAATGACAACAACGAGGGGTGGTGGCTTGGCGACCGTCCGGGGGACCTGTTTGCGACCCGGGCCGGGTCCAACATTACCCGCTTCACGACCGGGATCAACGGGAACTGGATTCCGCGGCCGTGGCTGACGTTCCGCGGCACGGTCGGCCTCGACCACTCGGCCCAGTTCTCGGACAACCTGCTTCGGCGGGGGGAGGACACCTCGGGCGCTCTCAACACGGGGTTCCGCAATCACATTCGCTCCGACATCGCACTCTATACCGTCGACCTGGGATCCACCGCCGAATTCGACATCAATCCCACGGTCAAATCGAGGACGTCATTCGGGGTCCAGTACAACCGCCGTCACCAGGGTGTGGCACAGGCACGCGGTACCGATCTGCCCCCGGGGGCCCAGACGGTGAACGGCGCCGCCAACTACACCGCGTCGGAATCCAACGTTCAGTCGGTGGTGGCGGGTACGTACGTGGAACAGAACTTCGACCTGGACGGCCGTTTCTTCCTCACCGCCGCGCTGCGGGCTGACGGGGCCAGCAACTTCGGCAAGGACTTCAGGACGGCCTGGTACCCCAAGGGAGGGTTCTCCTGGCTCATATCGGAGGAGGGTTTCTTCCCTCGGGGCTCGTTCATCAACAGCCTGAGGTATCGGTTCGCATACGGGGCCTCCGGCGTCCAGCCGCAGGCGACCGACGCTCTGGCGGATGTCCGCTTCGCCAGCGTCTTCGTGAATGGCCAGTCGCGGACCGGAGCAAGACTGTTCGCGCTCGGGAACCCCGATCTCGGGCCGGAGCGGGTGACCGAATACGAGTCCGGCTTCGACATGGAGCTGCTCGACAGCCGGGTTCAGCTGGAAGCCACCGCCTACTATCGGAAGAGCGTGGATGCGCTGGTCCGGCGGGCGATGCCGCGATCCATCGGCATCACCGGTACCGGACAGCTGGACAACGTGGGTTCCGTGCGCAACATGGGCATCGAGGCCGACGTGCAGGCCGAGGTCTTCAATCTGGCCGGTGCCACGTTCAGCGTGAACGTCAATGGTTCCTTGAACTCCAACGTGCTCCTCGAACTCGCCGAAGGGCTGCGTCCGCCGGAGGATCGCTTCATCAAGTTCGTCGAGGGCTGGCCGCTCTACGGGCAGTGGGATCGTCCGGTGCTGGGCTGGAACGATGACAACGGCGACGGGGTCCTGCAGGCCGACGAAGTCCAGGTGGGCGACTCGATCATCTTCATCGGCAACACGAACCCCACCAGAATGC
Organism: uncultured Gemmatimonadaceae bacterium; assembly: GCA_964602175.1. Classification (GTDB taxonomy): domain Bacteria; phylum Gemmatimonadota; class Gemmatimonadetes; order Longimicrobiales; family Gaopeijiaceae; genus Bin94. Next base: position 3,036 of record CAZRQE010000027.1, read on the forward strand.
TCAACTTCACGCCGACGATCTCGCTGCTGGGCGGTAGACTGTACCTGAGTTCGCTCTTCGTGTACCGAGGCGGCTGGGTGCAGACGAACTTCAGCGAGCTCAACAAGTGCAACTTCGGCAGCTGCCGGGCACGGAACGATCCGGAAGCCCCGCTTCATTTGCAGGCACAGTACATCGCCTTCACCAAGCCCGGTCTGACCTACGCGGGCTACCAGGAAGACGGGACCTTCACGCGGTGGGCGGAGGCCCTGGTGTCGTACACTTTCCAACCGGGTGCGCTCCAGCCGCTCGGACTCGGAGCGAGCAGCGCGACGGTATCGCTCAGCGCCAGAAACCTGATGCTGTGGACGGACTACACGGGTCCTGACCCGGAGGTGACGGCGAACCCGTCGCTCAGCGGAAACTTCGGGACCCGCTGGGACCTGGGCTACGACAACCCCACGGCACCGCCGGCGCGCTACATCATCATGCGCGTGAAACTCAACTTCTAGGAAGGAGGGACCCATGTTCAAGGACAAGAAGAAACCGTGCTTCCTTGTGGCCATCGCCGGGACGCTCCTGCTGGGCTGCGACGCACTTACGGATGTCGACGCGCCGGATGTCGTGCAGCCGCAGGATGTCGACAACGCAGAGGGTGCCGCGTCTTTCGGCGCAGCCGCGCTCAACAACCTGTACTCACAGTTCTCCGGCATGACATCGACCACCGGACGATTCTCGGACGAGTTCTACCTTTCCGATTCCTTCAACGCCTTCGCCGCCGTCGACTACCGGGAGCAGGCCGTGACCTACACCGAGTGGGGGCCGGTGCTGCTGGGACGCGGACGGACCTTCGCGCAGCTGGGCATCGACCTGTACCTGCAACACGCGCCGGACGAGCGTGCCGCCATCGGTCAGCTCTACGCCGTGCGCGGTCTCGCGGCGCTGCTCCTGGGAGAGGTCAACTGCAACGGGACCCCGCTCAGCGAGGTGGTCGACTTGAAGCCGGTCTACGGCGGACCGATCACCAGCGACAGCATGACCACACGGGCAGTAGCGGAGCTTGACGCCGCGCTCGAATACGCGGCCGCGGACGAGCACATCATGAATCTCGTTGGCGTTGCCCGCGGCCGGGCGCTCACAAACCTGGGACGCTTCAGCGAGGCCGCTTCGGCGGTCTCAGGCGTGCCCACCGACTACGTCTACCACGCTGAGCTGTCCGCGGCAGGCGCCGGGCTCCAGAATCCCATCTTCAACACGAACAGCAGGACGGACGTGTGGGGCGCCATCACGGTTGCGGACGGCGAGGGGAACAACGGGCTCGACTTCGTAAGCGCCAATGATCCGCGTGTTCCGACCGAGTTGCTCGGGACCGGCAGGGACGGCGAGACGGAACACTACTACTACAAGAAATTCACGGACCGGTATGACCCGATCGTCCTGGCCTCCGGAATCGAGGCGCGGCTCATCGAAGCCGAGGCTGATCTGAAGGCCGGCGGCGGCAGGTGGCTGGCGATCCTCAACGACCTGCGGGCGGTTGCGATCGATCCGCCCCTGGAGCCGCTGATGGATCCGGGATCGCCCGACGCCCGGGTGGACCTCGTGTTCCGCGAGCGTGCGTTCTGGCTCTTCGCGACGGGTCATCGCATGGGCGACCTGCGCAGGCTCCTGCGCCAGTACGGGCGGTCGCAGAACGACACGCATCCGGTCGGCCACTACAAGGGCCCGCAGAGCTACGGGACCGACGTTGTGTTCATCCTGACGCTGTCGGAGCAGTCGAATCCGGAGGGGTTCGTCTGCATGGACAGGAACCCGTAGGGGGGCGCCACAGGGGATCGCCTCCTGAGGCAAGGGTGGCGCCCCGGCCCGCCAGATACGCCGTCTGGCGCGGCCGGGGCGCCACGATTATGTTCATATGACACATGTAGAGAGTTCATATGAACGATTTGGCCCATTGCCCCGACCCAGAAGAGCTTCGCGACCTGGCCGAGCTGCCTGCGCGCCTGGTCCGCGAGGCTCGTCCGGTCTACGGAGAGCCCGCCCGGCTTGAGGAACTCCGCCAGGCCGCCGAGACCGGCCTCCCGGTCGATGCCGTCCGCGCACTGCAACTGGAATTGAAGCGGTTCGGGTTGCGGCGGCCGTCCGCTTTCGTGAACCGAATCGTGCCCCGGGCCACTCGGCAGCGGCGCGAGCGGCTGAAGCGCGAGGAGAGTGAAGCCGTGCTGCGCGTCGCGGCCGTGATGGCGCTGGCCGTGTACGTGTGGGGCGAAGAGGAGGGGGCGGCGGAGTTTCTGATCAACCCGCACACCATGTTGAGGGGTGCCAAGCCCCTGGAGATGGCCCTGTCGGAGGTTGGGGCAAGGTATGTGGAGGACATTCTCTGGGGTTTGCATTACGGCTTGCCCCTTTGAACCTCTATCGGATTCACGACCGTCGCCATGACGCCCTCAGCGGAACGGGCGCGGCGCTGAAAGGTGGGCGATGGAACCCGCGCGGGCTGCCCGTCGTCTACACTTCGCCTGCCTACGAGGGCACCATGCTCGAAGTTCTCGCCCGCGTTGAGGCCAGGAGGATACCTCGGGGACATGTCGCCTCCCGGATTGTTCTGCCGGACGACTGCAAGGTGGAGCGTCTCGAGGGCGGACAGTCCCCGGACTGGTTCGATTGGACCCGTTCCCGGCGGATCGGGCGAGCCTGGGCGCACTCCCTGCGGTCGCTTGCGCTTGAGGTACCTTCCTACGTCGCGCAGCCCTGGGGCCGTAACGTGCTCCTGAACCCGCGTCATGGGGATTTCGGCCGGGTTCGGGTCGCTGAAGTCGTGGATGTCCGCTGGGATCCGCGGATGTTCTGACGGGATCTTTGGCGATATAGTCCACGGTCCGACCAACGTCACTCACCCAGCTTGAGGAGCCCGCGCTTGCAATACTCCCTTCTCGGCGACAGCGGCCTCGTCGTCTCCCGCATCGCGCTCGGCTGCATGAGCTTCGGCAGCCGCCAGTGGCGCCCGTGGATGCTGGAGGAGGAAGAGGCCAAACCCTTCTTCCGGCGCGCCGTCGAGCTCGGCATCAACTTCTTCGACACGGCGGACGTGTACTCGCTCGGCGTGAGCGAGGAGATCACCGGCAAGTGGGTACGCGAGTTCGCGGTCCGGGACGAGGCGGTGGTGGCCACCAAGGTCAAGATGCGCATGGGGCCCGGGCCGAACCGCGGGGGCCTGTCCCGGAAGCACATCGTCCAGTCCTGCGAGGCCTCGCTTCGGCGTCTGGGCGTGGAGCGGATCGACCTCTACCAGATCCATCGCGCCGACCCGGCCACGCCGGTCGAGGAGACGCTGGCCGCGCTGGACCACCTGGTCCACCAGGGCAAGGTTCTCTACCTGGGCGCGTCCTCGATGTACGCGTGGCAACTCATGAAGATGCTGTCGGTCTCGGAGCGCCGCGGCTGGGCGCGCTTCGTGTCCATGCAGAACCACTACAACCTCGTCTACCGGGAAGAGGAGCGCGAGATGATGCCGCTGTGCGTGGAGGAGGGACTCGGCGTGATTCCCTGGTCGCCGCTGGCGCGCGGACTGCTGACCGGCAAGCGCGCGCGGGGAAGCCACGAGGCCTCGGTTCGCGACGAGCACGATGCCTCCATGGCCGACGAGTTGTACGATCAAGAGTCGGACTGGGATGTGGTGGACGCGACGTTGCGCGTGGCGGCGCGGCGGGGCGTGGAGCCCGTGCAGGTGGCGCTGGCGTGGCTGCTGTCGCGGCCCGCGGTGGTGGCGCCCGTGGTGGGGTTCACGCGGGTGGAACAGATGCATGCGGTTGCGGGCGCCGTGGACGTGGCGCTGACCGACGCGGAATGCGCCGAGTTGGAGGCCCCGTACCGCCCGCACGCCGTGCGGGGGTGGCTGGACGGGCCGGTGCGGCTGCCGGGAATCAGTTCGTGAGCGGGGGTGCGGTGGGCGACGGCTCGCGCCTGGGCATCCCGGGCCTCACCCTGACGCGCGCCGACTTCGAGGCCGCATATGAGAACGTCCGGCCGCACGTGTACCGCACCCCGCTGCTCACCAGCCGCTCGCTGAGCGAGGCGTGCGGCCTCGACGTGCGGCTCAAGGCCGAACTCTTCCAGCTGGGCGGGTCCTACAAGGTGCGTGGCCCGCTCAACAAGATCGCCAGGCTGAGCGACGAGGAACGGGCTCGGGGCGTGATCTGCTCGTCGGCGGGCAATCACGCGCAGGGCGTGGCGATCGCGGCGCGGCACTACGGGGTCAAGGCGGTGGTGTGCATGGCCGAGAACGCGACCCCGGCGAAGGTCGCCGCCACGAAGGGCTACGGCGCGAGTGTGGTTCTGCACGGCAACATCTGGGACGAGGCCAACGAGAAGGCGCTCGAACTCGTCGAGACCGAGGGCTACACCTACGTCCACCCGTTCGACGACCCCGACCTGATCGCGGGGCAGGGGACGCTGGGGCTCGAGATCATGGACCAGTTCCCCGAGGTCGAGCTGGTGGTCGTGCCGATCGGCGGCGGCGGGCTGATTTCCGGGATCTCCATGGCGGTGAAGTCCATCAACCCGGACGTGCGGGTCATCGGCGTCGAGTCCTCCGGGGCCCCGGCCATGAAGCGCAGCGTGGAGGCGGGGTCGCGGGTGACGCTCGACAGCGTCGACTGTGTCATCGACGGGCTCGTCGTGAAGCGCGTGGGCGGGAACACCTGTTCCGTCGTGTCCCGCTTCGTGGACGAGATCGTCACGCTCCCCGACGAGCAGATCTTCGACGCCATGCTCTGGCTGATGACCCGCGCCAAGCTGGTGACGGAGGGCGCGGCCGCTTCGCCGGTGGGGGCGCTCCTCCAGGGGCTGGTCGACGCACCGGCGGGTACGAAGACGGTGTGTGTGCTGAGTGGCGGGAACCTGGACGTGGAGCAGTTGCGCGGGCTGTCCTGGAATTGAGTTGAGTTGCAAATCGGAGGTGCCGGTCGGCGCCCCATTGTCAGTCGAGTGTGTCAGTATTACTATTGAGTTTCTGACAGTTTGACTGAATTGAGAGAAGGGGATCTGTTGTGGCCAGCCTGCCCAAACGCATCATGGAACATGCGGAAGCACTGCCCGAGGCGGCGCCGATCTGTCCTGGGACGCTGCTGCACATGGGGAACCGCGCGGCGGTGGATCAGGCATTGTCGCGGCTGGCTCGGCGCGGGCGGCTGTTGCGGGTTTGCCGGGGGGTCTACATGCGGCCAATCAAGACCCGGTTTGGGGTTCACGCGCCTTCGGTTCCCAAAGTCATCGCGTCACTGTCGGCGCTTTGGGGAGAGACGATCGT
>CAZRQE010000028.1:0-16387 GCA_964602175.1 uncultured Gemmatimonadaceae bacterium
CGACGGCACCGGCAAGACCGTGATCCCCGGCTTCATCGACATGCACTCGCACTTTTTCCGCGAATACCGGGGCATCATCCCGCCCAACGCCTTCGAGATGGCCGTCGCGCTGGCCTACGGCGTCACCAGCAACCTCGACAACTCGCAGTGGTCGCAGGATGTCTTCCCGGCCGCCCAGATGATCGAGGCCGGAGTGCTGGTCGGTCCCCGCACCTACACCACCGGGGACCCGCTCTACCGGGGTGACGCGGGCCGCCAGAACGAACTCACCAGCTACGAGGTCGCCGAGGACAACATCGCGCGGCTCCAGTCGTGGGGCGCCGTGTCGCTCAAGCAGTACCTGCAGCCACGCCGCGACCAGCGCCAATGGGTGTCGGACATCGCGCGCAAGCGCGGCCTCATGGTCACGTCCGAGGGCAGCGACCTGGCGTTCAACATGGGCATGATCATGGACGGCCAGACCGCGTGGGAGCACCCGATCAGCTACGTCCCGATGTACTCGGACGCGGCCCGCTTCTTCGGGCGTGCGGAGACCGTCTACTCGCCGACGTTCGTGGTCGGGGGCCCGGGGCCCTGGAACGACGAGTGGTTCTTCCAGGAGACCGAGGTCTGGCGCGACGAGAAGCTCCGCCTGTGGATGCCGTGGAAGCAGCTCGTGCCGCATTCCCGCCGCGTCTTCCAGCGCCCCTTCACCGACTACAGCTATCCGATGCTGGCCCAGATCCTGGCCGACTGGATGGCCGAAGGCGCCCATGGAGCCATTGGCGCGCACGGCCAACAGCACGGTCTGGCGTCCCACTGGGAGGTCTGGATCGCGGAATCCGCGATGGGGCCGATGGGCGCCCTGGAGCTGGCCAGCGTCGAAGGAGCCTACTTCCTCGGCGCCTCGGAAGACCTGGGCACGCTCACGCCCGGCAAGCTCGCCGACCTGATGGTCCTCAATTCCAATCCCCTCGACAACATCCGCAATACCACCGACATCATGCTCGTCATGAAGGGCGGCATCCTCTACGACGGCATGACCCTCGACGAACTCTGGCCCACCGAGCGGCCCTACGGCGCGCGCCCGTGGATCCACGAGGAGGTCTGGAGGTCGGGCCCGCGGCCGGTGAACCGCTAACGGCCCGTTGACAAACAGGAGAACACCATGATCCGCAAGTCGACCAGGAACCTGCTCGCGCTCCTCGCCATCCTGGCCCCGTCCGCTTCGTCCCTCGCGGCCCAATCCCCGTCCTTCGGCAACTCGGTCGTGATCGACGGCGACGAGATCTTCATCGCCGAACCCAACCCCAACTTCCGCTCCGGCGCCGTCTACGTCTACGAGAAGTCGGACGGCGAGTGGCGGCAGTCCGCCCTTCTGCGAGCCCCGGACTCCGAACGGGCCGACGGCTTCGGAACCGTGCTGGCGAAGGCCGGCAACACTCTTTTCATCGGGCAACGCAATGGTCCTCTGCACGTCTTCGAGCGCGCCGCCGATGGCGAGCCCTGGCAGCCCGCAGGCACGGTCGAAGGCGACGGTGTCGCCGGCCTCGACCCTGGATGCGGTCAATACGGCTACTGTGGAACCGATTTCGGCCTGGCACTGGCGGCAGCCGGCGACTGGCTGCTCGTGGGCGCTCCGGGCGCGGCCGCGGACCCCCAGGCGCGACAGCGCAACGAACCCGAGGCGCCGCAAACCGCCGGCGCGGTCCATGCCTACCAGCGCGGCGCATCCGGCCAGTGGATCCAGCGCGCCACCCTCCAGCCCGCCGACGGCATGCCCGGGGACGGATTCGGCACCGCGATTCTCCTAACTCCCCGTGGCGCATTGATCGGCGCACCCCGGTGGACCGCCCCCGCCAGCGACGCTGCAGGCCTGGAAAACGCGGGCCGCGTCTATCATTTCCGCGTGGGAGAGGCCGGTTGGGAAGAGGTCGGCGCCCTCGACGCGGCCCCCGAGGCCAACGCCAACTTCGGGTCGGCCCTCGCGGCCGCCGGGGAGAGGATCCTGGTCGGCGCACCCGGCACCGACGACAGCCGTGGCGCCGTATTCGCCCATTCCTGGAGCGACGATCTGGCGCGGTGGACGCCCGAAGCGAACACACTGGCACTCCCGAACGGCGAGAGCGGCGATCGCTTCGGCGCGGCCCTGGCCTCCGCCGGTGGCGACATCTGGGTCGGGGCTCCCACTCTGCGCGGCTACGAGACCGGCTCGGTTTACGTGTACGAAGGCGCTGCCGACGCTGCCGCCTCACCCCACCGCATCCAGCTGCCCCAGGAGGCGACCGTCGAACAGGACCGTTTCGGCGGCCTGCTCGTCGCGACCGCCGACGTTGTTGCGATCGGCGCGCCCGGCATGCATCACCAGTCAGGTTCGGTCCACCTCTACGAACGTGGCGACCGCGATCCTGCGGCGGCCCCACCCGTCCCCGGCTGGCACGACGTCGGCATGCTCGTCAGCGCCCCCGACGCGCTGGGCGCGCTTCTCGGCGAGGAACGGCGCTGCAGCGACGGCGCGGTCGGCCTCTTCGACTGCGGCGAGGTCGAGCTGCTGTCCTTCATCCCCAACTCGATCCTGCGCGCCGGCGTTCGCGCCCGCGGCGTGCGCACCAACGACAACTGGGGCTGGACCGATCCCGTCACCGGCCAGGAGTATGCGCTGGTGGGACGCAACGACGGCACCTCCTTCATCGACATCACCGACCCCTCCAACCCGGTGCTGGTCGGCGACCTGCCCAAGCCGTGGGGGACTCCGCCCTCGCAGCTATGGCGCGACATCAAGACCTACAGGGACCACGCCTACATCGTCGCGGACGGAGCCGGCGAGCATGGCATGCAGGTATTCGACCTGGCCCGTCTGCGCGACATCGCCCCCGACGAAATGCCGGCGCTCTTCGAGCCCGACACGCACTACCGCGGCATCGCCAGCTCGCACAACATCGTCATCAACGAGGAGAGCGGCTTTGCGTACGCCGTCGGCAACCGCGGCGGCGGCGAGTCCTGCGGCGGCGGCCTCCACATGATGGACATCCGCGACCCGAAGAATCCGGTGTTCGTCGGGTGTGCCACCCACGAGCGGGGCACCCACGACTCGCAGTGCGTCACCTACGACGGTCCCGACGAGCGCTACACGGGCCACGAACTCTGCCTCAACTCGAACGGCGCCTTCTTCGAGATCTCGGACGTCACCGACAAGGACAACCCGGTCGCGGTTGCCCGCGCCTCGTCCCCCAATGCCGCCTACATCCACCAGGGCTGGCTCACGCCGGACCACCGCTACTTCTACCAGGACGACGAGAGCGACGTGCTCCGCGGCGCCGTGGAAACCACGCGCACCCTGATCTGGGACCTCACCGACCTGGAAGAGCCCATTCTCATCCGCGAATTCATGGGGTCGATGCCCGCCAGCGCCCACAACCTCTACCTGAAGGACGGCTACGCCTATCAGGCCAACTACCGTTACGGCCTGCACGTGCTCGACATCTCCGACCCGGTCAACCCGCGCGAGGTCGGCTATTTCGACACCTCGCCGCATCACGAGGGCCCGGGATTCAGCGGGGCCTGGAGCACGTATCCGTTCTTCGAGAGCGGAACCGTGATCGTGACGAGCCTCCAGGAGGGGCTGTTCGTCCTGAAGAGGCGGGACAGGCCGGTAAGTTGAGGAGGAGGAGTCGGATGAGAGAGCGCCGGAGGCGGGCACTGCCGGCAGCGCTGATCCTGGCGGTGGCCTGCAGCGGGTGCGGCGAGAGGGATGCCGCCGACTCGAATCCGGCGGCCGAGGCCGCGCCTGGCGTCCCCGCCCTCCAGTCGGGGTCCGGCCAGTTCACCTTCCACGACGCCCGCGGCAACGCTGACCGCCCGATCACCGTGCGCTACCACATGCCCGACGGCTACACCCCCGAGACGCCCATCGTCTTCGTGATGCACGGGGCTTCCAGGACCGGCCAGCGGTACTTCGACGACTGGCAGGCGCAAGCCATCGCCCACGGCTTCCTGCTTGTCGTGCCTGAGTTCGACGCCGACAACTACCCCGGCAGCCAGTGGTACAACCTGGGCAACGTGTTCCCGGACCCGGACGCCGCGGACGCCAACCGGCCCGCCGACGCGGGTGCCGCCGTCGGGCCCGCGGGCACCGCGCCCGCCACCCGCAATCCCGAATCCGCCTGGAGCTTCGCCGCCATCGAGCACCTCTTCGACGCCGTCCGCGCCGCTACCGGTAGCACCCGCACGACCTTCCGGATCTTCGGACACTCCGCGGGCAGCCAGTTCGTGCACCGCCTCCTCATGACCCGCCCCGAAACACCCGTCGAACGCGCGGTCGCGGCCAACGCCGGCTGGTACACGATGCCGGACGAGAGCGTCGCATGGCCCTATGGCCTCGGCGACTCCGGCTTCGAGACCGCCGGACTCGCCGGCTTCCTCCAGCTCCCCGTCACGGTCCTGCTCGGCGACGCCGACACCGTCACCACCGCGGGCAACCTCCGTCGCACCCCCGAGGCCATGCTTCAAGGTCCCCACCGCTTCACCCGTGGCCATACCTTCTACGCCGCCGCCCAGTCGGCGGCCGAGGCCCTCGGGGTCGACTTTGGCTGGGCGCTCGACACCGTTCCCGGCGCAGGCCACAGCAACGCGCTCATGGCCCCGCGCGCCGCCGAAATCCTCGCACGATAACAAACACGATCCCAACCCTTGTCGGAGACACCAACATGATCCGCGTACACACCGCCCGCCTCCTCGCGGGGCTTACCCTCGTGGCCGCTGTGGCCGCCGCATCCACCGCGCTCGCCGCCTCCCCGCTCACCGCCCAGTCCGGCGCCTTCGGCCACGCGGTCGTGATCGACGGCGACGAGATCCTCATCGCCGAGCCCACGACCAGCTTCCGGCCGGGCGCGGTGTACGTGTACCGCGAATCCGGCGGCACCTGGCGCGAAGCCTCCATGCTGCTGGCTCCCGATTCCGAGCGCGCGGACGGCTTCGGCACGCTGCTGGCCAGGACCGGCAACACGCTGTTCATCGGCCAGCGGGGCGGCCCGCTTCACGTCTTCGAGCGCGGCGAAGGCGGCGCGTGGGCGGCCGCGGGCATGATCGACGACGAGGAGATCGCCGGACAGTCCCCGGCATGCCGCTTCGACGGACTTTGCGGCACCGAATTCGGCCTCAGCCTGGCCGCGGACGGCGACTGGCTCCTGGTCGGGGTTCCCGGCACCGCGCAGGCCCCCCGCGGCCGTCCCGGCCAGCCGACGGAAGCCGCGGCCCAAGGCGCCGTCTACACATACCAGCGGAACGCGGCCGGCAACTGGGTGCAGCGCGGCGTCCTCCAGCCCGGCGACGGCACGAGCGGCGACGGATTCGGTTCGGCGATCGTCATGACCACCCACGGCGCGCTGATCGGCGCACCCCGTTGGGATGCCCCCACCAGCGACCTCGAGGGCCTGGAGGCCGCGGGCCGCGTGTATCACTACCGCCTGGGAGCAGGGGGTTGGGAAGAGGCCGGCGCGCTCGACGCGGCGCCCGAGGCCAACGCGAACTACGGGTCGGCCCTCGCGGCCTCCGGTGACAGGGTCCTGATCGGGGCCCCCGGAACGGACGACAGCCGTGGCGCGGTCTACACGCATTCCTGGAGCGCCGACCTCACCCGGTGGGTTCCCGGCGACGGACGGCTCACCTTCGCAGACGGCGAGAGCGGCGACCGCTTCGGCGCGGCCGTGGCCTTCGCCGGCAATGACGTGTGGGTCGGCGCACCCACCACGCGCGGCTACGAGACCGGTTCCGTCTTCGTGTACGCGGCCGCGGCGGACGGCTCGCTGCCCACCGCCCCGCGCCGGATCCAGCTCCCCAGCGCGGAGACGGTCGAGAGCGACCGCTTCGGCGGCCTGGTCGTCGCGGACGCCGGGGTCGTCGCCGTGGGCGCGCCCGGCATGCACCACCAGGCGGGCTCGGTGCACGTCTTCGCACGCGGCGGCGACGGCTGGGACGATGCGGGCATGCTCGTCAGTGCGCCCGACGCCATGGGAGCGATGGTGGGCGAGGAGCGCCGCTGCACCGACGGCCAGGTCGGTCCCTTCGACTGCGAAGAAGTCGAACTGCTCGCGTACATCCCGGCCTCGCTGCTGAGGGCCGAGGATCGCGCGCGCGGCGTGCGCGCCAACGACAACTGGGGCTGGACCGACCCCGAAACGGGACGGGAGTATGCGCTGGTGGGACGCAACGACGGCACGTCGTTCATCGACGTCACCGATCCGACCAACCCCGTGCTGGTGGGCGATCTGCCCAAGACGCCCGACACCCCGCCGTCGCAGCTCTGGCGGGACATCAAGACGTACATGGACCACGCCTTCATCGTCGCCGACGGGGCGGGGGAGCACGGTATGCAGGTCTTCGACCTCACGCGGCTTCGGGACATCTCGCCCGCCGAAATGCCCGCGCTCTTCGAACCCGACGTGCACTACACCGAGATCGCGAGTTCGCACAACATCGTGATCAACGAGGAGACCGGCTTCGCCTACGCGGTGGGCAGCGGGGCCGGGGGCGAGGCGTGCGGCGGCGGTCTGCACATGATCAACATCCAGGACCCCAAGAACCCCCGGTTCGTCGGCTGCGGTTCGTCCGACGGGATCCACGATTCGCAGTGCGTCGTCTACGACGGTCCCGACGAGCGCTACCACGGCCGCGAACTCTGCCTGAACTCGAACGGCCGCGTCTTCCAGATCACCGACGTTACCGACAAGGACAACCCCGTCGAGGTGTCGAGCGCTTCGTCGCCGAACCCGGCCTACATCCACCAGGGCTGGCTCACCCCCGACCAGCGCTACTTCTTCCAGGACGACGAGGCCGACGTCATCGCGGGCAACGTCGAGACTACGCGCACGCTGATCTGGGACCTCAGCGATATCGAAGACCCCGTCCTCATCAGGGAGTTCATGGGTTCGCAGCCCGCCAGCGCCCACAACCTGTACATCAAGGACGGCTTCATGTACCAGGCCAACTACCTCTACGGCTTGCACGTGCTCGACATCTCCGACCCGGAGAACCCGCGCGAGGTCGCCGCGTTCGATACGGCACCGTACAAGGAGGGCCCCGGCTTCGGCGGCGCATGGAGCAACTACCCGTACTTCGAAAGCGGCACCGTGATCGTGACCAGCATGCAGGAGGGCCTGTTCGTGCTGAAGAAGCGGCCCCGGCCGGTGAGTTGAGAGGGGGCGGGGCGCGGGCGCAGGGATTCCCGGACACGGCTTGGTTTAGTCAACTGGACTAGACTAGTATGCACTAAAGCCCGCTTTCCGCGGTGATTGCACGTTTGCGGGCTGAGAACTGGTAAGTAGATAGAGGCAGAATGACAAACGACCAATTATGGGAAGCCTGGAAGCAAGCCGCCCGGTACGCCTTGCCTACTGCGGCGCTGATGTTTGCCGCGATGATGGTCGGCGTCTTTACCCGGGTTGGGATGGCTGCCGGGTTCGCGATCGCGGGTGCGATTTGGGTTGTCGGCAGTATCGTGGGGGTGCTTAGGTTTCGGGCATGGCATCGAAAGCTCACGGTCAGCAGCGGTACGTGATGCCCAAGGACGGCAACGACGATGGCCTTCCGCTCCGCGGCTGAACCATCCCGTCAGGCTTGCTAGTGTTGGTGATCCGATCCGTATCCGGCCCCTGGATGACCACGATCGCTAGCTAGGCGAGGATCCCACCGATTCCATCGCCGAGCTCGGCGTTTTCGTGGAGCGGCGCAACGGTGGCTTCATCATCGGCGATCGACTTGTGCCGCGGGTTCGAACCTACGCAGAGGACGGGACTCTGGAAGCAGGCTTTGGACGCTTTGGCGACGGGCCCATGGAGTTTCGTCGCATCGTGGGCTTGGGCGAAACCACCCTAGGCCGGATTGGCGTCGCCAGCCTTCGTACTCCCTGGCTGACATCGCTAAGCGCGGCCTTGGAGCCGGACACGTTGATGCCACTGGACGACGTTGCGCCCGTAGGTTTGCTTACCCTGCAGAACGACTACGTGCTACTCGGGAGGCGCGGGGACCTGAACGGTCCCAGCAAGGCGCTTCACCGACTTCATGACGGGCGTGTCTTGTGGAGCGCATGGCGACCACCGGCGAGCGATCAACCCTATTGGGTCAGCTTCGGCAGCCGTGCCGGAGGTATCCTTATGACGGTCGCCAGCGATTCACTTTTTGCAATGACGCCGTTGCTGTATCCGGCCGCGGTCTTCAACGAGTCAGGGGATTCGGTTGGGACAATCGGCACACCGCCGCCGTCCTTCCGCCAGATCCCGGAATTCGAACCCGGAGCCTTTGCGTTCTCGAGCGGGGGTGGTCCCCCAGGCCAGAGCATGCAGGAAGCGCTCACCAGCTTTGACGTAGTTGCTCACCTTGACGTCGTGGCTAAGCAGTATCTCCTGTTCACCTTGGGCCAGTTCGACGAAACGATTCCGTACCCGTCACGCATCCTCCACACTCGACTGGAGGTCTACGATCGCCACACCGGCGTGAAGCTCTTCGAGGATGTGCCATTGCCTACGGGCGTTAAGGTTCTCGGCGGAGGACGGTATCTGTACGTCCTACAAAACCCGGACATCCCGCCGTGGCGGATCGCGAAGTACAGGTTGCGGTGCCGGATTGAGTCAGTCGGGCCCAGTCGACTTCCGGCTAGTAGAGTCCCACGTAGATTGGAACTCAATGCGAGCCCATGGGGGCTTCGGAATGGTATGCACGAAAGTGCCTAGGGCTTGCCTCGCCGCCCTGATGTTCGTCACAGCATGGGTGCTCGCTTCCTGCGATCAACCGCCTCGCAGCGTACCCGCGCCCCCCATGGACGAAGTATTCCAGCTCGCGGAAGTCATCGAACTCGGCGAACAGCCGGCCGACTCGATTGCCGAGATAGGCGTGTTCGTGGAGCGGCGCGATGGAGGTTTCATCATCGCTGACCGAATTCTACCTCGTGTCCGCACCTATTCGGAGGACGGCTCGTTCGAAGCTGCATTCGGACGCTTCGGCAACGGCCCCTGGGAGTTTCGAGAGATCGTCGGCGTGACTGAAATGCCCTCAGGACACGTTGTCGTGGCAAGCCCCCGCAACCCATGGCTAACCTTCCTGGAGAAGGACCTAACCCCCGATACGATGCTGGCTGTGAACTATCTGGCGGGGAAGCTCTTTGCGCTCAGGGAAGACATCGTCTTCTTTGGATTCGGACCGCTGTCTGGAGAGACCCTGACAAGTCTGGAGGTGGCAAGGCAGCGCGGACCTACCATCGTTTGGTCGACGGGAAAGTCGCGTGGAGCGCATGGCGGTCTCCGGTCTTCGACAGGCCATATGTGGGTGCACTGACCAGTACGCCGACCACCGTTGCAGGTGACTCGATCTTCGTCATGGCGTCTTTGCTGTATCCGGCTACGATCGTGAACGGCGCTGGCGATTCGGTTGGTACGATTGGTCTCCCGTCGCCTTCGTTTCGAGAGATCCCCGATATCCCGCGGGGATACTTTGCGACCGAGCAGGGCGGCCCGAAGATGGCCCGCTTGTTGGCCAGTTTCGACAACGTCGCGCGAATCGATGTCGTGGGCGAAGACCATCTGGTCTTTACGATCGGCCACTTGGACGAGACTAGGCCGGTTCCTCCTTTCCGTGGTTTTCACACTCGGTTGGAGGTTTACGATCGCTACTCAGGCGCCAAGCTGTACGAGGATGTGTTGCTACCCCAGGGCGCCAAGGTTCTCGGGGGAGGTCGGTACCTGTACGTCTTGCAAAACTCGGACTTCCCGCCTTGGCGCATCGCCAAGCACCGGCTAAGGACTCGTCACTGAGGCGGCCAATCCGCAGGACCAACCCAATCCCAAAGGAGGTAAGAAGTGGACAAACTCATCAAACGCATCAACCTTGCCGGATTCATCGCACTCTTCCTGTCGGTATCCGTCGGATACTGGATTGTGGGCGACGCTTCGGCTCAGGCGCCGTGCGACCTCGACCCGTACTGTCACACCGACCTGAAGATAGCTACGGACTATGGATTCCCCTGCATGCTCTATGGCTGTGATACCTACAACCACATCTGTTGCCTTGAGGAGGTCGGTCACTAGCAAGGAGGTTCCGACCAGACGCGACCGAGGGCCGGTTTGGGGTTGGGGCCAGCGCTGCCACTCCCCCTACCGCCCCGGCCCCAGCAGCACCGCGTTCATAAACAGCAGCTGCGTCGCCTCCGCATACGCCCGGTAGTTCGGGTCCTCCGCGAACGCCACCAGCTGCCCGCGTCCCACGGGCTGGTGAATCAGGAAGGCCTTGTTGGCCAACTGAGGCCGCGATTCCTCCCACACGATCCCGCCGAGAACGAGATTCTCGAGGTCGGCGTAGCGGCCGACGTTGGTGCCGTCGTCGAGGGTGATCGGGCGGAATACGCGTGAGCCTTCGACAAGCACGCCGATCTCGCCGTCGGTGCCCGCCGAGAGCCAGTGCTCGGTGTCGAGCACGGTGCGCAGAATCGCTCCCGGCACGCCCTCGGGCGATTCGTCGTCGGGGGAAATCGCGTCGAGGTATTCGATGGGCTGGTCCGGGGTGCCGGGATCGGGCGGATCATCACCCTCGGCCCGGCCGCCACGGCGCTCCGTCTCGGTGGCGAGAAGTCCCGCCCGCGAGGCCCAGCGCGAGGACTCGGCCATCGTGATCACGGTGCCGCCGTCGCGCATCCATGCCTGGAGGCGATCCACCAGGCCGCTGCCCACGGCGCTGCCGTAGTTGCCGCTCGGAAAGACGACCACGTCGTAGTCGGCCAGCGTCGCCCGGCCGAGGCTCGATGCCCGCACGGTCGTCGTGCGCTGTCCGTAGCGCCGTTCGAGGATGTACCGCGTCCAGCCCACGGAGTAGCTCTGTCCGGGAGCATCGTAGACGAGCAGGACCCGGGGCTCGCGGAGTCCCCGCACCCGCCCGCTTCCCAGCGACATGCCCTCGCGCACGTAGGCGTCGTCGATCGGGACGACTTCGGCACTGTGCCGGGCCGCGATCCTTGCCAGGCTGGTGCGCAGATCCGGCCCGTTCTCGGCCACGCGCACGATCGCGGTACCGGTCCCGTAGCGGCGCCCGCCCAGGGTGAAATCGGCGCCCGCCGCCCGCACGCGAATGCCCTCCCGCAGCGCCTCGACGACGGCTGCGGCCGCGTTGGTGCCCCACGGCATCAGGTAGCCGACGACCGCTTCGGGCAGGGCCTCTACCGGTTCGCTTCCGGCGGCGTCACCCAGCACTTCCGGGCGGGCGGCCGCGTCCTCGGCGGTTACCGCGTCACCCCGCGCCCCGGTCGCGTCGGTCTCGATCGCCTCCACGTCCCAAAGCAGCGACTGGCTCCACGCCGTCAGGTCGTAGATCTCGTCCGGCTGGCGGTTCGCGCGGCGCTCGATCTGCCGCCGCACGAAGTCCTCCGCCATGGGCACGTGGGGGTCGAGCAGGTTGTGGATGAAGCCGTGCGTGGGCTGGTCCAGCGGCACGATGAAGCTGGACCCGACGGATAGCGTGCGGTCCCCGACCGCCACCGGCCCCGATGCGCGGTACACCTCGATGCCGTTCTCGACCAGCATCATGGCGAGGCGCTCCGCCATACCTGGGTCGTGCGCCGAATGGAGCACGATCTCCGCCGGGCCGCTCTGCCCCGCGGCCACGCCGTCACGCCGGAACGCGAGGTAGTCGCGCAGGATCCTCTCGCGGTTCCGGGCGGCGGTCAGCGCCGTCTCGATCGCCGCCGTGAAGTGGTGCAGCACGCCGTCGCCGTAGGTGAGCAAGTCCCCGTCCGACTGCCGCAGCCGCAGCGCCCGGGCGCTTGCCTGCTCGTAGGTCATGCCGAGCGCGCCGTGCCCCATCGGCCACATGTCGACGTAGCCGGGGTAGAAGAGGTCGTAGACCTCCCGGTTGAAGTACGCGAAGCCGCGCTCGTCGAAGCGCGCCGCGGTCGCCGACCCGAACACGTCCATGAGCGCGATCTGCCGCTCGCCGTACCAGGGGTTGGAGGGCGGTGCCGTGGGCGGGAAGAAATAGGTGGCGTCCCCGCCCATCTCGTGCAGGTCCGCGACGATCTGCGGCCGGAACTCGAGGAGCACGTCCACCTTCCCCCGCGTCTCGGGCTGGCTCTGGATGAAGAGGTCCCGGTTCAGGTCGAAGAGGTAGTGATTGGTCCGTCCGCCCGGCCACGGCTCGTCGTGTTCCGCCGACACCGTCGCTTCGTCCGGCCACCTGGCCTGCGCGATCTGGTTCTGGTATACGAAGCGGTTCCGTCCGTCCGGGTTCTCGAGCGGGTCGATGAGGACCAGCGACTCCGACAGGATGAGATCGACGTCCGCGTCTCCGGTCGCCGCGAGCAGGTGATAGGCCTCCGCCATGGCCGCGCCGCTGGAACTGATTTCGTTGCCGTGGATGCCGTGCAGGAGCGCGGTGACGACCGGGAGCTCGGCGAGCAGTGCCTCCGCCTCGTCGTCGGACAGGCTGCGGGGGTCCGCGAGACGCGCGAGGTCCGCCTTGACGTCGTCCAGCCGGGCCATGCGCTCCGGCGAACCGATCACGAGGACGACGAGCGGGCGGCCCTCCCAGCTCTCCGCGTACCGGATGAGGTGGGTGCGTTCCGGTGCGGCAGCGGCCAGCGCCTCGATGTACCGGATCACATCGCCGGGCGGTGTGATCACCTCCCCGAAGTCGTGACCCACGACCTCTTCGAGCGTGGGTATGGCCGGATCGTAGCGGGTTCCGGGCGCCAGTTCCGGCACCTGGGCGGGCATCTGGATTGCCGCGGCGAGCGCTAGCGTGGATAGCAAGGGAGCATCTCCCGGTTCAGTGAACGGATTGGACGAGGACTAAAACTATTGCAGCGCCTCCACGAACTCGTCCACCTCGTCCAGCGTGTTGTAGAAGTGCGGACTCGCGCGCACCACCCCGGGCCGGTTGTCGACGATGATCCCCCGTTCGGCGAGGTGAGCGACGGCTGCCCCGGGCTCCTCGTGCCGCACCAGAACGATCGCCGACCGCGTCTCCGGCCGGTCGCTGACGCGAAGCGAAAACCCGGCAGCCGTGCAGCGTTCAACCAGCCGCTCGGTCAGCGCCACGTTCTGCGCGTGGATCCGCGCCATCCCGACCTCGTCGACGATCTCCTGCCCGCCGAGCGCGGTGTGCACCGTGGCCAGCGCCGGCGTCCCCAGCTCGAAGCGCCGCGCGTCGCCGTGGTAGCGGAAGTCGCCGGGGTTGAAGAGGAACTGGTCTTCGGTGGCGAACCAGCTGGTAATGGTGGGCTTGAGTTTGGGGATCAGGGCGTCGCGGACGTACAGGTAGGCCAGGCCAGGCCCTCCACAGAGCCACTTGAGCGGCCCCGAGGTATGAAAGTCGACTCCCGTCGCGGGGAGGTCGATCGGCACCTGGCCCGCTCCCTGGTAACCGTCGATCAGGCTGTACGCGCCCGCGCGCCGCGCGATCTCGGCGATGGCCGTCAGATCCTGGACCGCCCCGGTCGTGAAGAAGACGTGGCTGGTCGCGATCGCGAGCGTGCGCTCGTCCACCGCGTCCGCGTACTGCTGCGGGTCGATGTGCACCCCGTCGTGACTCTCCAGCACCACCATCTCGGCGTCCGGGCGGACCTTCCACTGGTACAGGAGGGTGGGGAAGTCGAGTTCGGTCGTGACGATACGGTTGCGCCTCGACCAGTCGAGGCTCGAGGAGACCGCGGCCAGGCACGCCGAGGTCGACGGCATGAGCGCGACTGTGCCCGACGGAGCCCCAAACAACGCCTCGACCCGCCCGCGCAGCTCGCCCAGCGCGCCCCACCAGTGCTCGTACCACGCCGAGGCCCCGAAGTCATGCCACTTGGCGACAAAGTCCGCGAGCCGGCCCTCCGCGCGATGGGAGAGCGCCCCCAGCGAACAGGAATTGAGGTAGTTGCGGCGCCCGAGGATCGGGAATTCGCTGCGGATGTGGTCGAGGGTCATGGGTGGGAGTGGTGTGAGTGACGTGCCCCGGAGTTGTGCTCCGGCGTTGCGTCCGGGCCCGCGGCCTTGCGTTCGCGCCTGCGGAAACCATTTTAGCGATACGGCGCGATTCCAACATGCGATTGTCCCATTCTACCATGGATGCCAATCGTGCGGAGTGCGACCTTTCATACTCGGCTTGCCCGGATGAGGTCACTGGATCACGAGTGTGGACGAGGGGAGGAGGAAGTAGCGGACGGTGCCTACGACCGAGTGGATTGGGTTTGCAGCGGAAATGGTCTTGCTGCTCGGTGGCCTGACGGCCATCGCCGTGTGGATGGGCAAGTTGTTCGACGCGGTGGACAAGCGATTCGACGCGGTGGACAAGCGGTTCGACGCGGTGGACCAGCGGTTCGAGCGCGTGGACCAGCGGTTCGAGGCGGTCGACAAACGGTTCGAGGCGGTCGACAAACGGTTCGAGGTCGTGGACAAACGGTTCGAGGGCGTGGACAAGCGGTTCGACGACATGCAACGCTCCATGGACCGGCGGTTCAAGGAGGTGCGGGAGGAGATCGCGCTGGTGCGCGTCGAGAGCCGGGAGGCGCACGCGGCGATCGGTGAGAACATCAAGGACGTCGAGCGACGGATCGGCGAGAATATGAAGGACGTCGAGCGACGGCTTGGCGAGAACATCAGGGGCGTCGAGCGACGGATCGGTGTGCGGTTCGACGACATGCAGGGATTCATGGCGGCCCGGGTCGAGGACTTCCGAGACGTGACGGCCGCCCGGATCGACGACCTCAAGCACGTGACGGCCGCCCGGATCGACGACCTCAAGGACGTTCTGGCGAACTGATCGGGTTTCTGCGGGTCGGGTCGTCTCGACTCAGTCCATGCCGTGCACACGCAGGCGCACGACGTATTGGACTCCCGCATCGTCCCGGGTGACGCCCGTAATCGTGCCCGGCCCGAAAACCGGGCGTGGCTCTGCGGCCAGCAATACCGGGGTGGCCGCCTGGCCCAGATGGTAGCCGTTGCCGTCGAAGACTTCCCACCTCCCCCACGTCTGGCCCACGTGCGGGTTCCATACCCAGAGTCCTCCGTCCCGCGCGACGTGGAAGGACGTCAGAACCGCCTTGTATCTGGGGAGCGCATTCGATGGCAAACCCCAGACCGCGCCGAGACTGTCCCTCGCGCGGCCCTCCAGCCGAGGCGTCGGACGGCGCAACTCCACGGCCAGTGTCGTATCCTTGCGGTCGGTGACCTTGAGGAAAAGGAACCTGTTGGTGTTGCCGTGCCACATGCTCCCGTCGGGACCTGTCGACCACAGCGGCTTCCAGTTGGTTGGGATCGTATCGAAGTGGGGTCCCCGTGCGGCAAGCGCGATCGTGTCCACCGTATCCAGCGTCAAGTCGTCCAGGAGTTGGTGTCTGAGGACACGCCCCGCCCACGTCGGGGAATCCGGATCCCGCTCATGGACGAACCCCAGCGTATCGGTGTCGGCCCGCCAGAAAGGACCGAGATTGCCGGCTTCTTCATGGTGGCTGGCGGTTGCCAGGACCGTCCCGAGCGAGTCGAAGGCGGTGACTCTCCTCGCACCGATGTCCATGGCAAGAATGACGCCCGACGGATGCCACACGATCCCGCGCAGGTCCTGAAACTCGCCGGGCGCCTCCCCCCGGCGGCCGAAGCGGCGAAGGAAGTCCCCCTGTGGATCGAAGACCCGGATTTCCTGATCCGTCTCGTCCGCGACGTAGGTCCTGCCCGCCCCGTCAACCGCCAGCCCGACGACGTTGCCGAAGACTTCGGGCCCTTCCGCGACGAGGCGGCCGGGCGCCTCGCCCAGCCGCATTTCCTCGACCAACACGAAGTCCGGCTCCGGGCTGGAGCGAAGGAGATCCCGGTTGTATACGCGGACACGCCCGGAGGCGAGCGTGTCGACCCAGGCGTCGTAGTCGCGCTCAAACGCATCGCAAGCGGTTGAAGCCGCCAGAACGACAATCCAGACCGAGACCGCGACGCAACGTGACGCCCAGGACCCGCGAGCAAGCTGCAACCTCTTCTCCTTCGGGCCGGGGGATGGATCGGGTGGGGATGGGCGGCGCGCCAATTGGTCAAACATGGCGGTCCGGGGCCCAACCGACGAACAATGGTAGCATGACCCTCGACACCGCACACGCCGTCGCAGAGGCCCGCGCCATCGGCTTTGACATGGCCGGCGTCCTCACCCGGAGCGACAGCGATCACATGGCTCACTTTCGGACGTGGGTCGAATCGGGGCTGCACGGCGAGATGGCCTACCTCGCCCGCCCCGACTCGGTGAGCCGCCGTGCCGGCCTCGACCGCACGCTGCCCGGCTTTCGGAGCGCGCTCGTGGTCGCCCACTCGTACGGCGGCGACGCGCCCGCCACCCCGCCCGGCGAGCGGCCCGCCACTCGACCCGGCGACGAGTTCGCCACCCCACCCCCCGACCCCGCGCGCGC
>CAZRQE010000029.1:0-11541 GCA_964602175.1 uncultured Gemmatimonadaceae bacterium
TGCGGCGCGCGCCTCCAACCACCTCGTGGTCGAGAAGGCTGCGGTGGATGGCGCGGCGGTCAGCCTGGTGCGGCGGCTCGAGGGCGATGAGCGCGTGCACGAGGTCGCCCGCATGCTGGGTGGCGACGCCGGATCCGGTACATCGCTGGAGCACGCGCGGGAGTTGTTGGGCAGGGTGGTGTAGCGTGGGGTCGCCGTCATGAGCCCTTTGCCAAGAGTCCTCATGGATCACTGGGCTTGGGCGGGTGCGCGTACGGGAGTCCTGCTGGTGACCGTGGGATTCCCGTTCCTGACGTCGTGCGATGCACGGTCTGAGCATCCCGATAGGGCGTTTGCTCACTTTGTGGAGAGCGACTCCGCCTACGCCATTCACGGCTTGATCGCACAGCTGGACATCAATGACGAGCGGGCGATGTTCGGTTCCGTTGCGGCCGCGGTGGAGAATTCCGACGGAGGGTACGTCGTCGCCGACGGCTTGAACCAGAGGCTGGTCTTCATGGACCGCAACCTCAACCCTGTGCGAACAGTGGGAAGGCACGGTGAGGGCCCCGGCGAATACCAGTTTCCGAGGGTGATGTTGCGCGATGAGGATGAGATCGTAGTGCTGGACGAAGGACACGCGCGCGTAACCCACCTCACTGCCCGCGGCGAGTTCGTTCGCATGCAACAGCTGGGAGGGTTCATTCGGGACATGGCCATTCATCCCGAACTCGGACTCCTGGTCGCCGGGATGGAGTTCTCCGGCCACTACCTGAGCCGCGTGATCGGATCGGAACAGACTCCCTTCGCTGCGAAGCCCGTCGAGTTCCGCGCTGACCCCGCTGTCTTTCAACTGCCCAACGATCTCGTGGAGGTAACGCCGGACGGCAAGATTCATGTGTTTGACGGCCGTCACCTGGCATTGGTCAGCTATGACAGTGCTGGACGCCTGCTGGGGGTGGCGTACCTGCCAGAGGTAATGCGCGCGCAGTTGCTGCAGCAGGACGCTGAAACGACTGACGCGTTGGGCGGACCGATGGTGGTCTTGGGGTCGGAGTTGGGGACGGTGCTTCATGCGCTGGGGGACCACCGACTCTTCTTGCGGATCACCTATCTGGACGCCATGGGGTTCATCCTGGACCCCGACTCCCTACGCGCGACGCCTGTGAGGGTGCCGGATGATCCGGAATGGCGTTGGTTGCGGCGGACCGCGATCAGCCTCTTTGACGGCAAACGACTAGTCGTGGAAGGGCTGGAGGACGGGCCAGCAGCCCTGGTGATCGCCGAGACCGAGCTTGTTGCACGATGAAGACACAGGAGTGGCGGCACGATGAAGCGGATTCGGTGCGACAACTACGTAGAATGGTTCGGCTTCCAGGCTTATGCCCGTGAGCATATCGAGACGCCGGGGTTGGTTCGGCGGTAATGTTGGAAAGCTGCTCGCCGCGGGACTCCCGTTCCTGTTGCTGGCGGCGTGCAATGCCCCGTCTTCCGCTCCAGTCGCCGACATTGCGTCCTTCACGGAGAGCGACTCCGCGTACGCCATTCGCGGTTTGATCACGCAATTGGACATCAATGACGAACGGGCGATGTTCGGTTCTGTCACGGCCGTGGTGGCGAACGCCGACGGAGGTTACGTCGCCGCCGATGGCTTGAATCAGCGGATGGTCTTCATGGACCGGAACCTTAACCCCGTGCGAACGGTGGGAAGGCACGGTGAGGGCCCAGGTGAATACCAGTTGCCGGGGGTGCTGATCAGGAATGGGGACCAGATTGCTGTAGTGGACCAAAGCCACGCGCGCGTGACCTATTTGACTTCCCGTGGCGATTTCGTCCGTGTGCACCAGGTGGGGGGCTTCTTGAGCGATGCGACGGTGCATCCCGAGCTCGGCCTTCTCGTCGTGGGGATGGAGTTCTCCGACCACTACCTGGCTCGTGTGGCCGAGTCTGGACAGACGGCCTTTGCCGAGGTGCCCGTGCGTTTCCGTGACCAATCAGCCGTGTTCCAGTTGCCCATCGACTTGGTGGCGACTACGCCCGATGGCCGAGTGCACGTCCTGGATGGCAGCCAACTGGTTCTCGCCAGCTATGACAGTGTCGGAAGGCTGGTGGGATTGGCCTATCTGCCCGAGCCCATGCGCACGTCGCTTCTGGAGCGTGACGCCAACCGGATTGAGGCGCTGGGAGGCACAGCCAGAGTTCTGGGATCCCAGTTGGCGCGCTCGCTACAGGTGTTGGAGGACGGTCGGCTTTTCGTGCGCATCACCTATCTCGACAACGTGGGCTTCGTCCTGGACCTCAACACTCTGCGCGCAATTCCGGTGAGGAAACCGGATGGCAGCCAATGGGATTGGATTCCGCGGACCGGAGCGAGTTTCTTCGACGGCGACCGGCTGGTCATGGAGGGACTCCAGGACGGACCAGCAGCCCTGGTGATCGCCGAGACCGAGCTCGTTGGACGATGAGTTCAGCCCCCCCACAACCCCACGAAGAACCGGAATCCGGCCTCGAACGAGCGCGCGTTCGGCACGTCCCCGCCGCTGCCCCCGACCACGTGGCGGTACACGGCGCGGATCTCGAGGGGCCGGCCGGCCACCCCGTCGCCCACGGCGACGTCCCGGTTGTAGACGAGCCCCAGCATCAGCCGGCTGGACGAGGCGCCGCTCTCGGGCACCAGCGCTTCGGGGTCGGGCACGGCCGTGAGCCGCGCGTCCGCCAACGCGAACGCCGTAACGGCGACACCTTCCGGCGGCACCGTGTCCGGCGGTGGGGCCGCGCGGATTGCGAACGAGTCCATTCCCTTGCGGAAGTAGCGGTATCCCGCCAGCAGCCTCATCGTCGGCGCCACTTCGTACCACGGCGAGAGCTCCAGGAACTGGTAGTCGCCCGGATTCCAATCGAGCTGCACCTGCGATGACATCGGAGCGAAGGTGACGTTGGGGTCGAAGGCGCGCCGCTCCGTGGTCCCCGTCATCTGCACGCCGTAGCGGAGGTCGGCCCACAGTCCCACCCGGCGCCAGCGGCCGTTCATCCACGCCCGCGCCTCGATGTCCATCTGTGCGTCACCGCTGCCGATGTCGATGAAGTTGGCGGGGTCGTCCTGCTGTCCCGTGGGGAGGCGGACGAGCGCGCCCGCGCCAGCGAAGAGGTGGGTCGGTCCTTCCGGGTCTCCGGACTCCAGCAGGCGTGCGTCCACCCGCGCCTCGATGTCCCCGAGCGCCCAGAGGGATTGCCAGTTCTCGAGCGGATAGCTGGCCGCGATGCCGTAGGCGGGGTCCATGACCAGGCCCAGCAACTCCTCGAACGTCAGGGCACCCAGCGCCAGCGGCACGGAGCCGGGCGTCCCGGTGACGCCTGCGGCCTGGAAGGCTTCCGCCAGCGCCGTCAGCCGGGCTTGCAGGGCCACGCCGGCGGGCGACCATCCCACGGGCGCGAACATGGTCCCGTACATCGTCGCCAGCGAGTTGCGGAAGATGCGCGCGTCCGCGACCAGCGCAGTCGCGTCGCGGCACTCGGGCGAGTCGGGATCGGCGGTGCACGTGGACGCGCGAAAGGCGTCGTATGCGGTGATCGAGTTCTGCAGGCCGGAGAGGAAACCGTTCACGAGGCCCGGGTCGGCCATTCCGGGACTGAAACCGGCGTCGGCATGTGACGAGTCGGCGGCGAACGTCAGGGAGAATTCGGTGTCGCTCCGGACGAACGGGACTTCGGCGCCCACGGTCAGCCAGTCGAAGACCCCCACGTCGAGGGACACGGGCACGCGAGTCGTCGCCTTCTCCATCACGGCGTCCAGCGTCCCCAGACTCACGGCGAACGGTTCGCCCGCGGCGTTTCTCAGCGCCGTCGCAAACGGTTCGAGCTGGGGGAACACATCTCCGTTGGCCGGCCCGGAGAAGGCATCGCTCAGCTGTTCCAGCCCGGCTGAGCCGCTCCCCCACAGGCCGTAGCGCGAAGAGAAGGAATAGTAGTCCCCGCGCAGGCCCAGGCGCACCGTGCCCCGGGGTACCAGCGGCGAATAGGGCTCCTGTGCGGCGGCGGCGACGGGCGCGCAGACGCAGAGCCCGCACAGAAGATTCGTGATGAGGGTTGAGGTTCGATGCACGGCTTGTCCGGGTTGTCGTGGGCCCGGGGGACCGGGCGCCGACTCCGCGAAGGGTCGCGAAGACAAGATAATGCGGCCCGCCCACCCGGCGAACGTGTGAAGCGCCCTGGCGGCCCGGTGCGGGCGGGGGTGACGGGCGTCCATTCGGCCCCCGTCCGCGGCTTGACACCGCAACGTGGCGCGCCTAGGGTTTATTCCCCTGTTCCGCGGGCAACGACGCAGCGCGGAAGGGGTCGAATTGCGGGAATAGCTCAGTTGGTAGAGCACCACCTTGCCAAGGTGGGGGTCGCCGGTTCGAGTCCGGTTTCCCGCTCTGACGACGGCAGTCCGGTCCAGGGATGCCTCGCCGCGGACATCGGCGGGTGACCCTGACAGCCGAATCGCCGGAAGGGGCGACGGCCGGTGCCGGACGCCCCTTTCCTGTCGGCGCCGTAGCCAAGTGGTAAGGCAGAGGTCTGCAAAACCTCCATTCGGCGGTTCGAATCCGCCCGGCGCCTCTATCGTTTTGCGGCGAGACCGCCGGGGCACGGCCCCCGGCGCCGCCGTGTCCGGGCCCGTTACGGAATCAGCCGCCTCGGCCCGGGCCTCAGCAGGAACACCCCCTCGTACATGCTCGTGACCACCACGGTCCCGCTCTCGAAGAACGGGTACGCGGTCCACGCGCCCACGAAGCCGGGCGGATCCCCTTCATACGGCGTGGTGTCGAACCACCCGATCTCGACGGGCGCCTCGGGGTCGCTGATGTCGAACAGCCGGAAGCCCGCCTGGTAGTTCGCCTGGTACATCCGGTCGCCCTTGACGTACAGATTGTGGTCCGTGGCCCCGGTGGGACCGTCGACGCTTCCCACCAGGATGGGGTCGTCCAGCTCGGCCACGTCGAAGATGAAGGTCCGCGTGGCGGGCGCCGTGCCGACCAGTTCGTCCAGCTCGTCGTCGAGGTAGTAGTAGCGCTGGTCGTCGGTCAGCCAGCCCTGGTGCACGTAGGCCAGCCCGGGATAGGTGGCCGTGCCGACGGGAACCGGCGCTTCCTTGTCGGTCACGTCGATGATCCTGAGCGCGGTCTCGTTGGACGCGAAGCAGAGTTCACGCCCCTGGAAGCGGTCGTCCGGTCCGCGGTAGACGACACACTGGGCATCGTGGGTGCGGCCCGGGTAGATCAGCCCCTCGGTGTCCGTGAAGCAGCCTGCGAAGACGGGGGACTTCGGGTCCCGCACGTCGACCATGTGGAGGCCGCCGCCGCACGTCTGGCCGCCGCCGCTCGCCCCGACCGGGAAGGCGAAGCCGCTCTCCGGGTCCAGGACAAGGTTGTGGGCGCTGGCGATCCCGCGGTAGACGGCGTCCGGGGCGAATTCGACGGGGTCCGGGCCGGAGTCCCGCAGCCGCGTGAGGTCGAAGACGACGAGGCCGTGGTCGCCCGCGCCGTCGCCGGTGAAGAAGAGGTGGTCGGCGTAGACCTTCAGGTCGCGCGCGCCGCTCGGGTTGGCGGTGACCACGCCAAGGTACCGAGGGGAGGCCGCGTCGGTGATGTCGACGATCGCCGCGCCTCCGGAGCGGCCCACCAGCGCGTATTCCCGGCCCGTGGCGGGATCGGCCCAGCCCCAGACGTCGCTGACGCGCTCGCCGGGTGCGCCGCCGAGGGCGGAGGTGGGCAGGAACGCGAGGAGATCCACGCCTTCGCACGCGAACCCCGCGGCCGCGCCGTCGGCGCAGCGCACCTCACCGTCGGTGACGGCTACAAGGCCGTCGTCGGGACGAAGCGGCGCGCCAGTCGCCGACCACTCGCCGCCCGGCTCCCGCGTGAAGACATGCGCGGCGCCCGAGCCCCCGTCGGTCCCGGGGGCGCCCACGACCGCGACGGTGGGCCCGAGGGCGAGCGCGGCTCCGAAGGCGGCTCCCGGGGCCGTCGAGCTCTCCGGGGGCGCGGCCTGCTCCCAGCGGCCGTCGCGCAGCGTGTAGCGGTGCACCTGTCCGGCCCCCGCCGCGGCCCCGGGTGCGCCGACCCAGAGTTCGTCGCCGAGGATCGCGACCGTGCTGCCGAAGCGCCGAGCCTCGACGGGTCGGTCCTGGCCGCCTGGCGCTGCAGCGTCAGCGGCCTCCGGGACCGATGCGGGCTCCGTGTCTCCTGGATCCGGCAGACGAAGGATCTGGTCCCTCTCCCACCCGCCGTCCGTTCCCCGCCGGAACGCGTACACGGCACCGGCCCCTTGCCCCGATCCGGGTGCGCCGACGACGAGCCTGTCTCTTGCGCGGGCGATGGCCGCGCCGAAACCCGCGTCGGCGTCCAGGGAATCCGGGTACAGTGGGGTGCGCGGGACCCACTGATCCCCGTCGTGGGTCAGCACGCGCACCGCGCCACCGCCGTCCGCCACGTCGGTGGAAACGAACAACTCGTCGCCGTCCAGGGCCAGCGTCCCGAGGTCGTCCACCTGGGTTGTCGGGAACTGAATCATGGTCGGAGGCTCCCATCCGCGTTCAGGGTGCCGGGTGAAGATGTGCACCGCGGGCCCCGCCGTACCGTTGCGCGGCACCGCCACCGCCACGCGGTCCCCTTGCACCGCCACCGCCCGAGGCGTCGGCTGCAGGATGCGCATGATGCCCGCGAAGTCGACCGCCGCCGCTCCGGGGCCCGCCGGGGGCTCCGCGCCGGCCCGGGCCACCAGGTCCGCCGCCTCCTCCACAGTCGGCATATCCAGCAACTCAAGACTCGTCTCGTGTCCCCAGCCCCCAACTCCGGCATCCTGGAACAGATGCGCCCCGAACCGCACGTCCGGGTCCCCCGCCCCCACCACCAGCCGCCCGTCCCGCCACTCAAGCGACGGCGACCACTGCTGTCCGGCGGCCGCCGTCCCCGGCACCGACATCGTACCGGCCAGCGTCCACGCGCCCGTCGCCGACCTCTCGTAGCGGTAGAGCGTGGCCGGCCCGCGCGCCACGCCCGGCTTCCCGACGACGACCACCTCCCCTGACACGGCGACCATGCTACCGAAGTCGTCCTGGGCAAGGGCGGGGCCCGCAACCGCACCAAGCGATAGCGCCGCGGCAGCGCTCAACATCACCGCCAACGTCCCGTGCGCGCGCCCTGTCGGCCCTGTGCCGCCGCAATCTCGGTGCTCGCGCCGCTCTGCCCGCATGGTCGTCATCACCTTGAACATCGTTTTCTCCCGGGTGTAGGCTGATCCGAGGTGTAGGCTGATCCGACAAGCTGAAGATAGATTCCACGACCGGCAAACCGGGGACCAGGAATCGGAACACATGGCACACATCAGGTACGTCGCGCGCGCGGACGCCGGCGAGTTGCTCGCGGAGCTTTACGACCGATACTCCGATTCCCGGGGACGGCTGGACAACATCCTGCGCATCCACTCGCTGAATCCGCCGTCGATGAAGCACCACTACGACCTCTACCGGCATCTGATGGCGGGTCCGTCGCCGCTGTCGCGGGTCCAGCGGGAGATGATCGCGGTGGCGGTCTCGGCCGAGAACGACTGCTTCTACTGAATCGAACACCACGGGGCGGGTCTCCGTCGACTCACCGGCGACACCGATCTTGCCGATGCGCTGGCGCGCGGGAGGCGTCCGGGCACACTGGCTTCGGCGGACGCCGCGATGCTCGACTACGCCGTCAAGCTCACCCGGGATCCGGGCGGGATGGACGCGGGCGACGTGGACCGGCTGAGGGATGCCGGCTTCGACGACCCCGCCATCCTCGACATCTGCCAGGTCGCGTCGTACTACAACTACGTGAATCGCCTGGCCGACGGGCTCGGGGTCGAGCTCGAGGACGACCGGGACGACACCAGCCACCCGCCGGCATCCGGCCCGTCGTCCGGCGCCGGGAAACCCCGCGGCAACCCATGATCACGATCGACGGACACGCGCTGACGCTGGCGGAGCTGGAGGCCGTGGCGCGGGACCGCCGCCCGGTGCGCCTTGATCCCGACGCGGCGGAGCGTGTACGCCGCTCGCGCGCCCTCCTGGAAACACTTCTTCGCAGCGACCGGCCGATCTACGGGGTGAACACGGGGTTCGGCAGGCTCGCCGACATCCGCATCTCGCCGGCCGACCAGCGCGCCCTGCAGCGCAACATGGTCCGCAGCCATGCCGCGGGCGTCGGCCGCCGGCTGCCGGCGGCGGAGGTGCGCGCGATCATGCTGCTCCGTGCCAACACGCTGGCGCGAGGGCAGTCGGGCTGTCGGCCCGTCGTCGTGGAGCGGCTGCTCGATCTCCTGAATCACGGCGTCCATCCGGAGGTGCCGGAGCTCGGATCGGTCGGCGCCAGCGGCGATCTCGCGCCCCTCTCGCACGTGGCACTCGCGCTCACCGGGGAAGGCCGGGCCGAACTGGCCGGAGAGGTGGGTGACGCCGCCGAGATGCTCCGCGCGGTCGGGGCCGAGCCGCTCGACCTCGCCGAGAAGGAGGCGGTGGCGCTGATCAACGGCACGCAGGCCACGACGGGAATCGGAGCCCTCGCGCTTTGCCGCTTCGCGCGCCTGCTCGACGCGGCGGACGTCGCCGGAGCCATGTCGCTGGAGGGGCTGAAGGGCACGCCGGATCCATTCCGTGACGAGATCCACGCTGCACGTCCGCATCCGGGCCAGATCACGACTGCCCGGCGGCTGTGGGCGCTGCTGCGGGGGTCCGGGATCCGCGAGTCGCATCGCACCGGAGACCCGCGCGTCCAGGACGCCTACTCGCTGCGTTGCATGCCGCAGGTGCACGGCGCCGCAAGGGAGGCATGCGGCTACGCACAGCGAATTCTGACGACCGAGGCGAATTCGACGACCGACAATCCGCTGGTCCTGCCGAGCGCGTCCGCCCGCGGCATCGTGCTCAGCGGCGGCAACTTCCACGCCCAGATCGTGGCGCAGTGCCTGGACCTTGTCGCCATCGCGGCCGCCGACATGGCGGCCATCTGCGAGCGGAGGATCGACCGCCTGCTCAATCCGGACCTCTCCGGGCTCCCCGCCTTCCTCACCACCCGGCCCGGCACGCAGTCGGGGCTGATGCTCGCCCAGGTAACCGCCGCCGACGCCCTGTCCGAAATGCGCGTCCTTGCGACGCCCGCGAGCGTCGATTCGGTCTCGACCAGCGCTTCCCAGGAGGATCACGTCTCCATGGGAATGGCCGCCGCCAGAAAGGTGCGGCGGAGCGTGGAGCTCCTCGAGGCCGTTCTCGCGGCCGAATTCCTGTGCGCCGCGCAGGCCGTGGAGTTCCACCGTCCGCTGCGCGCGGGCGACGGCGTGGAGAGGGCGCTGGCGACGGTGCGGAGCCACGTCCCGCCTCTCACGGACGACCGGCCCCTGAGCACCGATCTGGAAGCGCTCGCGGCGCTGGTTCGTGCGGGCGGGCTGTCGGAGCCGGAAGTCGTGGACGCCGATCCCGACGACACAAACCGCCAACCCTGAGGAGGCCGCGCAGATGGCAACGACGATCACCGGCGGAGCGCGCACGATCCAGGCTCCCCGCGGCGGCACGCCAACCTGCAAGGCGTGGACCCAGGAGGCGGCGCTGCGGATGCTCATGAACAATCTGGACCCCGAAGTGGCCGAGAATCCGGACGCACTCGTGGTCTATGGCGGCACCGGGCGGGCCGCGCGCAACTGGGCCGCCTTCGACGCCATCGTCGCCGCGCTCCAGACGCTCGAGAACGACGAGACCCTGCTGGTGCAGTCCGGCAAGCCCGTCGGGGTCTTTCGCACCCACAGCCACGCCCCCCGCGTGCTGATCGCCAATTCGAACCTCGTGGGCCGCTGGGCCACCTGGGAGCACTTTCACGAACTGGAGCGCCAGGGGCTCATGATGTACGGGCAGATGACCGCGGGCTCGTGGATCTACATCGGCACGCAGGGAATCCTGCAGGGCACCTACGAAACCTTCGGCGCCATCGCGCGGACCCACTTCGGCGGATCGCTTGCCGGGCGCTGGATCCTCACGGGCGGCATGGGAGGCATGGGGGGCGCCCAACCGCTGGCGGGCACGATGAACGGGGCCGCTGTCCTCGTCGTCGAGGTGGACCCCGAGCGCATCCGCCGCCGGATCGGGACCCGCTACTGCGACCGCATGACACACGATCTCGACGAGGCGCTCGCATGGGTGGTGGGCGCGGCGGGGGCGGGGAAGGCCCTGTCCGTGGGGCTGGTCGGC
This sequence comes from uncultured Gemmatimonadaceae bacterium, assembly GCA_964602175.1. Lineage (GTDB taxonomy): Bacteria > Gemmatimonadota > Gemmatimonadetes > Longimicrobiales > Gaopeijiaceae > Bin94. The sequence goes on from CAZRQE010000029.1 coordinate 10,226, forward strand.
AACTGCGCCGATGTGCTCCCGGAGCTGGTCCGGCGCGGCGTGACGCCCGACGTCGTGACCGATCAGACATCGGCCCACGACCCTGTCGACGGGTATGTGCCTGGCGGTTTCTCGATCGATCAGGCTTCCGTCCTGCGGAAACGCGATCGAACCGAATATCGCTTACACGCCATGGCATCGATCCGCAAACACTGCGAAGCCATCGTGGAGATGGCCGGGCGCGGCGCGGTGGCGGTCGACTACGGCAACAATCTCCGCGGCTACGCGCGCGAAGCGGGCTTCGAGGACGCGTTCGCCTATCCGGGCTTCGTGCCCGCGTACGTGCGGCCGCTTTTCTGCCTCGGCAAGGGGCCGTTCCGGTGGGTGGCGCTTTCCGGCAACCCCGCCGACATCCACCGCACCGACGACCTGGTGCTGGACATGTTCCCCGACGACGATCACCTCTGCCGCTGGATCCGGATGGCGCGGGAACAGGTGGCGTTCCAGGGGTTGCCCGCGCGGATCTGCTGGTTGGGGCAGGGGGAAAGGGCGGCGTTCGGCGTCGCCATGAACGATCTGGTCGCCAGCGGCGAGATCAGTGCCCCGATCGTGATCGGACGCGACCACCTCGACACGGGCTCGGTGGCTTCGCCGCACCGCGAAACCGAAGCCATGAAGGACGGCACCGACGCCGTGGCGGACTGGCCCGTCCTGAACGCGCTCCTCAACACGGCGTCCGGCGCGAGCTGGGTGTCGTTCCACCACGGCGGCGGCGTCGGCATCGGGGACTCGCTGCACGCGGGACAGGTGCTCGTCGCCGACGGCACCCCCGAGATGCGGACCCGGATCGAGCGCGTGCTGACCAACGATCCCGGGCTCGGCGTGGCCCGGCACGCGGACGCGGGGTACAAGCAGGCCATCGCGACGGCGCGCGAGAAGGGGATCCGGATCCCGATGCCGTAGGGCGGCGGGAATCACGGGCTCGGCGCGACGGGTGTCCCCGCCGCCGCTCTCGATGCACGGTTGGCTCTATCCGCCCTCTGCCAGCCCCCGCACCGCCCGGGCATACGCGCGGCCCACCGCCTCCTCGCGCGGGTGTCGGCCGTCCTTCACCACCCACTCCCCGCCGACCATCACGTCGCGCACGGGATTGTCCGTGCCGGAGAAGATCCACGAATCGAGCACGGCGTGGCCGCGGCGCCCCACCAGCGTCGGGTGGTCCGCGTCGAGCACCACCAGGTCCGCCCGCATCCCCTGCTCGATGCTTCCGCAGTCCACGGCGAGCGCCCGGGAACCGCCCCGCCAGACGTGCCGCAGGAGCGCGCCCCCCGCGCCTG
>CAZRQE010000030.1:0-14592 GCA_964602175.1 uncultured Gemmatimonadaceae bacterium
ACCGGTTTCGCGTCGTCACCGGCGTCCTGGACGGCGCCCGCGACGCCTTCTGGTTCCGCAAACATCTGCCGCGGGACGGCTCGGTGCACTTCGAGGACCGGTCGTCGGCGATCACCACGCTCGGAGTATGGGGACCGGACGTGCGGGCCCTGGTCTCGAAAGTCGCGGACTGCGGCCTGAGCCAGGAGGCGTTCCCCTACGGCACGGTGCGGGAAGCGCTCATCGACGGAATTCCCGTTACCCTGTTGCGCATCTCCTACGTGGGAGAGGGCGGCTGGGAGATCTACGCACGCACCGAGCACGGCCTCGCGCTCTGGGACGCGATCCTCGGCGTCGGCCGGGAGTTCGACGCGCGGCCGGTCGGAATCGGTGTCTACGGCACCACCGCGCGCATGGAGAAGGGCTACCTGCTGATGGGCGCCGAGCTCACTTCCGAGTACTCGCCGGTCGAGGCCGGGTTGGCGCGGCGCCACGTGAAGCGGGCGGACTTCATCGGCAAGGCCACGTATTTGGAGGCCCGCGAACGGGGTCCGGCGGCGCGGATCTGCACGCTCACCATGGACGATCACGTGGGCGCGTCCGGCACCCTGCGCTTTCCGACCGGCGGCAACGAGCCGATCCTCACGCCGGGAGGGGACCGTATCGTGGACGCGCTGGGCCGGGAGTCCCGCGTGACCTCGGCCGGGATGGGGCCAACCGTGGGGAAATACCTGCTGATGGCCTGGCTGCCGGCCGAGTTTGCCCGGGTCGGCGAGCGGCTGCAGGTGATGTACATGAACGAGTGTTTCCCGGTCACGGCGGCAGCGGTCGGCGCGGGGTTGTTCGACCCGTCCGGTAGTAGAATGAGGGCATAGGAGGGGACAGGCATGGCAACGCGGCTGGAAGCTCGGGCACTCATCGAGAAGGCGTGGCGCACGCGGGGGGAGGCGTTGCAGTCGCCGCGCTCGGACGCGGCTGGCGCGGACGCGGTCGCGGCGCGCGTCGAGGCCGACCTGGTCCGCGCGTGCGACATCTGCGAGCAGATCGGCGCGAGGAGGGAGCTGTCGATCGCGTTGGGCAAGCTCGCGCACGTCGCGCTGGACCGCGGTCAGGCTGACAAGGCCCGGTCGCTGCTCGAAGACGCGGTTGCGGCCGCGACGGCGGTCGGCGACCCGCTGCGGGTGGCGCACGCCGTGCGGCATCTGGGGCAGGTTCACCACCGGCAGGGGCGATGGGACCAGGCCGAAGCGTGCTACCGCGAAGCGCTGGAGGTGTATGAGAAGGCGGACGGTGCTTCGCCGCTGGACCACGCCAACGCGCTCCGGCCCATGGCCATGCTCCTGGAGGATCGCGGGGATGTGGAGGAGGCCGTGGGCGTCTGGGGCGAGGCGGCTCGGCTTTACCGGATGGCCGGGGTCACGGCGGGTGTGGAGGAGTGCGAGGCGCGGATGGAGGAGCTTGAGGACATTGACGATCTCAAGCGGATTAGACATGAGTCCACTCGGCCGTTGGCCGATGTGATCCGGGAGCTCCAGCTCGATGGGACCCTATGAGGTCGAGATCTCCCGAGGCCGGCTGGTGATCGTCATTCTCAAGGTAGGGCACCGGAAGGACGTGTACCGGCGGGGTTGAAGATCGGTCACCGGAGCGCACAGATGGCTCATGGCTTCAGCCGGTCCTGCCGCCCTGGCCCTCGGCGGTGGTCTGCCCGGTGCAGGCGGCCATGACCGCGTCGGCGTCCGCACTTCCGGACTTGGTGGGCGCCCCCGTGTTGCGGTCGTCCCTGAGGCCCGCGGTCACGTGCAGGGAGGACTCGCCCGTGTCGGGGTCCGCCAGCACGGTTGCGGTGAGAACGTGGCGTTCGCCGCGTCCGAGGATGAGCCAGCGTTCGCCCGTGGGCAGGTACTTCTCACCCCGGACGAAACCGATCTCGCTGTCTCCGTCGGCAATGGTGTACCCGAGGGTCTTGATGTGGTGCGTGGCGCAGCTCAGGGTCTCGGCGGGGCCCAGCGGAGCAAGCGTGTACATCGACTTCGGCACACCCATGATACAGCCGGTGAGTGCCAGAGCCATGACGGCGACGGCGGAGATGGGGCGTATCTGCTTCATGTTGGCTCTCCTGTGTTGTGACGCTCTGTGACTTGATTGGTCATATTATCGAGACTAGATTGGTCCTATGACTACCGTGTCGATCTCTGCCCTCAAGGCCAACCTCTCGCGTTACCTTCGCCATGTTCGGCGGGGCGGCGAAGTTCAGATCCTCGACCGCGGCCTGCCGGTTGCCCGGTTGATGGCTCCCAGGCCGGGTGCCGACGACGCTGTCCGCGACCGGCTGGTTGGGGATGGCGTGCTCCGGCCCCGCGCGCGCCCGGCCATATCGGTTCTCGACAGCCCTCCTCTCGAGCTGCCCAGGAGCATTTCGCAGGCCCTAGCGGAGGACCGGACCGACCGGCTGTGAGGTATTGGGATGCGTCGGCGCTGGTCCCGCTGATCGTCTCCGAGCCCGCGAGCCGGCAGGCTCGAACGTGGCTTCTGGAGGACGACCACATCGTCACCTGGGCCTGGACGAGGACCGAGATCACGAGTGCGATTGAGAGGCGTACGCGCGAAGGGGCACTCACCCAGGCGCAGCGGCGGGCGGTGCTTGGCCGCCTTCGCGCCTTTGCCGCCAGCTGGGACGAAGTGATCGATGTGCTTTCCGTGCGCACCCGGGCAAACGCGGTGCTGGCGCGGCACCCGCTCCGGGCCGCCGACGCCGGCCAGCTTGGCGCGGCCCTGCTGGTGAGCGAACAGCTTGCGGACCCGCTGGTGTTCCTCTGCCTCGATCAACGCCTGAGCGAGGCGGCCGAGCGGGAGGGCCTGACCGTGGTCGAAGCGTGCGTTTGACCACGACTACCACCGCCCCTGCTCCGGACTGGACCGCTACGCGCGCAACTTCCGCGATCCGAGCCAGATGCCCACGACGCCGATCAGCGGGTTGAGCCAGCTGAGCCATGCCGGCTGGCGAGCGCCCGCGGTCGCTTCCATCATCGACACGTCATCGGGGCGGGGTTCCACCGCCACGTCGACCGGCATCAGGGCCGTCACCGCCCCCAGCACGATCATGATGGCGATCAGTATCGTAGCGGCCCTGGCATCGTGCGCCACCCTGGCACAGACTCGTCCGCCGACGTATGCCCCCACGAACCCGAGCACGATGGAGCCGAGCACCCAGCCGCCGGCTACGTCCCATGTACCCGGCTGGAAGGCGCGCGAGGGGCCCAGCATCGCCCACAGAACCGAGGAGAGTGCGAAGAGCACGGCGACGATGGCAATGTAGCCGACGATGGCGGCGAGGATGTTCCTGAGCATCATGTTCCTCCCTGTTGTTTCGACCTCACCCCACCCGCCGCCCCGGCGTCCACGGCGCGCCCGCCGCTTCCATGTCGGCCTCCAGCTCGGCCAGCGTCTCTTCCAGCAGCGTCCTGAGCGCGATCGACACTCTCTGGAAGCCGCCCCGCGCGATCTCGAGGCTTTCGCGCTGCGTTTGGGTGGGCGGCTGGCGCGTGCCCCAGTGACCCCCGGCGACCTGACCGATGCGGCCCATGATCGAGGGCGCGCTCGGTTCGTTGAGGGCTCCGCGGGCGGGGTCGCCCTGTAGCCGCGCCGCGATGCCGGCCAACCGGGCCTCGATCGCTTCCAGGCGCGTGTAGAGGTCGTCGGAGGCGGCGGGGGTCTCGTCCAGGGCGGCGCGCATGTGGCGGAGCCTGTCGCGCGCGCGGCCGATCTCGGCGGCGGCGCCCCGGGCGCGGCGCTGCAGGTCGGCGGTCTCCTCCGCGAAGGCCATGGCGGCCGTGAAGTCCGTCGCCGCGTCGATGTTGGGGACGGGCTTGACGGTGAACGGCTGCGGGTCGCCGACCCGTTCGACACCGCTCTCCGTGATCAGCGCCATCTCGACCGTGTAGTCGCCGGGCGGCGCCAGTGGGCCGCGCGGGGTGCCCGCCCACGGCGGCGTGAAGCCCGGCGTCGCGAGGTTGACGGGGTCGGGGGCGGGGCGGCGCAGGTCCCAGGTGACGCGGTGGAGGCCCTCGGTGGCGGGGCCCATGACACGCCGTACGGGGGCTCCGTCCGCGTCCCGTACGACCATTGCCACGCGCGGCCCGCTCTCGAGCGCCTCGGCGCGGAGCGCGTCGTAGCCGGGGAAGGGGATGTCCTCGCCGCGTGCGGCGGCCGCGCTCTCCGCCGCGCGCCGTTCCGTGCGTGCCGTCCCGGGGGGGTCGGCGAGCCAGTAGGTGAACGTGGCGCCGAAGTCCGGGTTGGGCGCGACAAACGAGGTCGTGCCCAGGGTCGGCTGACCCGGTGCCTGCAGCGGGGTGTTGGGGACGTACCACCAGGCGTCCCGCACGGGGAACAGGACCGCTCCCGCGGCAAGCGCACCGCCGGCCATATCCCTCAGGGGCGCGTAGTCGTCCAGGACGTAGAAGCCCCGGCCGAAGGTTGCTCCCACCAGATCGTTGTCACGGCGCTGGATCTCCAGGTCGCGGAACGAGATCGTGGGTGCGCCCGTGCCCAGCTTGATCCAGTTGGTGCCGCCGTTGGGCGTGACATAGATGCCGTTCTCGGCGCCAAGGAATAGCAGATCGGGACGCACATGGTCCTGCTCGACCGACCAGATGATGACGCCATCGGGCAGGTCGCCGGCGATCGAGCGCCAGGTGCGGCCGGCGTCATTGGTCGCGAAGAGGTAGGGGGTGTAGTCGCCCTCCTTGTGGTTGTCCGGCGCAACGAAAAATGATGCGCGGTCGTGCTGCGACGCTTTGACATCGTTCATGAACGCGCGCTCCGGGAGGCCCGGCAGCGGGGTGGTCCGGCGCCAGTTCGCGCCTCCGTCCTCGGTCACCTGGACCAGCCCGTCGTCGGTGCCGGCGATGATGACACCTTCGTCGAGCGGCGACTCCGAAATGGCCGAAATCGTTGAGTACCAGGACATTGCGGTGTTGCCCCAGAGCGCGTTCACACTGCGGACACGCCCGGCCACCGGCAGTTCGTAACGGTTGTCGTCGCGGGTCAGATCGCCGCTCACCGCCGTCCACGAACTGCCGCGGTCGTCGCTCCGCCACACGCGCTGGGACGCGTAGTAGATCCGGCCCTCCGCGTGGGGGCTCGCAACAACGGGGCTGTCCCAGTTCCAGCGCTCGGGCGGGTCGCCGGGGGCCGGCAGCGGGCGGATGTTGATGAGTTCGTGGTTGTGCAGGTTGACGCGCTGCAGGTTGCCTTGCTGCGACTGGATATAGGCAATGGCTGGATCGGTCGGGTCGAAGGCGGCTGCGTATCCGTCGGCACCCAGGGGAGCGTACCAGTCCCGGTTGCGCACGCCCTCCAGGTTCATCGTGCGCGAGGGGCCGTGGAGGGTGCCCAGGTCCTGAGCGCCGCCGAGGATGTTGTAGAAGGGCTCGGCGTTGTCGAGCGAGAGCTTGTAGAACTGCGAGATCGGCGTGTTGGGGAAGTGCCGCCAGGTCGTGCCCTGGTCGAAGGTCTCGTAGAGGCCCGCGTCGGTGCCGGCGAGCATGTGGCGGCCGTTGGCGGGGTCGATCCACAGCGCGTGGTTGTCGCTGTGCTTCTCGCGGCCGGTCCCCAGCTCGGTGAAGGTGGCGCCGCCATCGCGGGTGACGTGGATGAAGACGTCCATCTGGTAGACGAGGTCGGGGTCGTGCGGCGACGCCTCGATCTCCTGGTAGTAGTGCGGCCCGGTGCCGCCCGAGGTGTACGAATTGCGGCGCTCCCAGCTCTCGCCCCGGTCCGTGGAGCGGTAGAAGCCGCGGTCGCCGGGTCCGCCCTCGATGGTGGCGTAGACGATATTGCGGTCGGCGCCCGACACGTCGATGCCGATCTTGCCCATGTGGCCATTGGGCAGTCCCGCCGTGACCTCACGCCATGTGCGGCCGCCATCGGTCGACTTGTGAATGCCCGAGCCCGGGCCGCCCGCGAGCAGCGACCAGACGGTGCGGCGCCGCTCGTAGGTGGCTGCGTACATGATGTCCGGGTCGACGGGATCGAACTCGACGTCGGTCACGCCGGTGTTCTCGTCGACGGTCAGTACGGCGTCCCAGGTGTTGCCGCCGTCCCCGGTCCGGTAGAGGCCGCGCTCGCCCCCCGCCGACCAGAGCGGACCCTCGGCTGCCACGAATACGACGTTCCCGTCGCGCGGGTCGACCAGGATCTTGCCGATGTGCTCGGAGGTGGCCAGTCCGGCGTGCTCCCAGGTGTTGCCGCCGTCGCGGCTCCGGTAGACGCCGTCGCCCCACGCCACGTGCCGCCCGCTGACGTTTTCGCCAGTGCCGGCCCAGACAATGTCCGGATCGGACGGATCGATGGCCACGGCGCCGATCGAATACGACGGCTGATCGTCGAAGACGGGCGTCCACGTGACGCCTGCATTCGTGGTCTTCCAGACGCCGCCGGAGCCGACCGCGATGTACCAGGTGGTGGGGTCGCCGGGATGGACCGCGATGTCCGCAATGCGCCCGCCCATCAGCGCCGGGCCGATCCCTCGAAGCGCGAGCCCCCGGGTGGCCTGGGTGATGAGGGCGATGTCGGGCTGCGCGGCCTGGGCGGTCGCGCCCTGCGGGGTGGCGGCGAGCGCCGCAAGCGCGGCGGCGGGGATGAGGGCGGCGAGGGTCGTGCGGGTGAGTCGGTCGAACATGTGTCGCGTCGTGGAGCGGGACATGGGTGCGGCCTGGTTTGCAGGGTGAGATGCGGCGGTGGCACGGGGCGCCGCGTGGGGTGGAAATGGACCGCGCGGGGATGGTAGCCGCAAGGAGGGGAACACGGAACCAACGCCCGATCATCCGTGTATGGCGTCGTACCTGGTTCCTTTGACAGGAGGCGATCATGTATACGCGTCCACAGGCAACCATCACTCTTACCGTCCTGCTCGCGCTCGGCAGCGCATCCTGTGACCTGCCGCTCGCAGCGCCCGAAACGGCCACGGTCACCACCGTCCCAACGGCCGACATCCCGGATACCTACACGGTGGTCGCCGTCGGCAGCGACGATCCCCACCGATTCCAGTTCGAAATCGCTCTGGTGGACCAGGGCGCACGCGAACTGCGCTCCCAGATCCTCGCCCAGGCAGACCGCTGGGCCAGAATCGTGGATGGCAGCGACCTGGAGAACATCGAGTGGGAACCGGGACCGGTCAGTTGCGGACGCCTTAGCTACGACTATCAACAGGATGTGCTGGACGACATCTTCGTCATGGTTTCGGCACAGGACTACAGAAGCGGCGCAGGTGTCAGGTCGGTGACCTGCGGATACCGCGCGTCCTCCGGTTTGCCCATGACCGGGACCATTCTGCTTGACGTGGAGGGTGTGCCCCGGGGACAAGTGGACGATCTGCTCCTCCATGCGTTCGGGCACATGCTGGGTTTCGGCACCTCCTGGAAAAGACTGGATCTGTTGCGCAATCCGTCGTCGGGACACCCGGGCGCCGACACCCATTTCACGGGTGACAGGGCGATCGCTGCTTTTGTAGCCGCGGGCGGTGCCTATTACGCGGGCGGCAGAGTCCCGGTCGAGAACGATCCGACCTATGGCTCGGTGGACAAACACTGGCGGGAATCGGTGTTCGGCGACGAGCTGATGACTTCAGGGCTGCGAGAGGCGACTGTGGATCTGCTCAGCGCAATCACGATTCAGTCTCTGGCGGACATCGGCTACACGGTCGATGTGGAAGAGGCCGACGCCTACACTCTGCCGTCCGCCAGCGCGGCGGCGAGCGCGATGGGGGCCGGACACGCCATCGATCTCACCGAAGATGTGGTGATCACCCCGGCGGTCTTCTACGACGGGCAGGGGCGCGTGGTGCGGGTGGTACGGGACTGAAGCCGAAGCTGCCGGTGCCGAGCTAACCAACGCCGGAGGTCCAGGCCTGCACCTAGTTCGACGCCGGGCTCCGGTATTGTGACTGGCCCGGGCGGATTGCCGCGCGGTCCGGCGTCATTCTAGGTTGCGGCCATGACCGACGCCAGCAACGAGCCCGCCGCCGAAGCCACGTCCGGCGCCAATGCCGACAGCGCCCTGTGCGAAAACTGCGGACGCCCGCGCGCGGACCGCTTCTGCCCGCAGTGCGGCCAGAACGACCGCACCTACTCACGGTCCCTCTTCCCCGTGCTGGGCGAGCTGGTGCGCGAGTCCTTCGAGTTCGACGGCCGCCTCGCGCAGACGCTCAAGCTCCTGCTCTTCAAGCCTGGCAGGCTGTCGACCGAGTTCTCCCGCAACCGGCGCGCGCGTTACATGACGCCGGTCCGGCTCTACCTCTTCACCAGCGTGATCTTCTTCCTCACGATGTCGCTGGTGATGTCGCGGGTTTCCGACCTGCGCGATGGGGACCCGGATCAGGATCTTTCTTCAAGCCTCGCCGAGATCCCGGGAGAGGTGATGGATTCCCTGCAGGTCGCGATGGACTCCCTGCAGGCCCTGGTGCCCGGAATCGAGTTGCAGATCGACGGCGACGACGTTCCGGTGTCGGCGGAGATCAGCGAGTCCGGCATTGCAGCGCTCAGGGCGAACCTGGCGCCTTCCCGGCACGGCAAGCTGAACGATCTGCTCAATCGCGAGTCGATGGGGGCTCAAGTCGGGCTCGCCATCCTGGCCCAGGCCTTCGACACCGCAACTCAGGCGTCTTCGGTGGGCGGACGGCAAGCGGACCCAGTGCCGGAGGAGGACATGGCGCAGGCCGCCGACAGTACGGGGCAGACGGCCGGGACGGTCGCTGGCGACCCGCCATCTGGCGATGCAATCGTACTGCCGACCTCCCGCGGCTTCCTGGCGAGGATGGCGCTGAACAGCGCCGTCGACATGCTGCACGACCCCGACGCGTTCACCGAACGCATCATCGGCAACCTGTCGATTGCCATGTTCTTCCTGCTGCCCGTCTACGCGTTGATCCTCGCCGTCTTGTACTGGCGTCAGAGGCGGTACTACATCGAGCACCTCGTCTTCGGCATGCATGTCCACTCGTTTCTGTTCATCATCGTCACCCTGATGCTGATCGCGTCGCTCACACCCATGGGCGCGGCCGGGCAGGGGTGGACCCAGGGAGTCCTCGGACTGACGGTCTTCGCCTACCCGATCATCGCCCTGCGCCGCTTTTACGAGAACGGCTGGTTCTTCACCCTCGTCAAGGCGTTCCTGCTGGGTACCCTGTACTTCACGATCTCGGTTCCCCTGACCACGGTCGTCCTTTTCCTGACCGCGTGACCCATGATTCTCCGCCTGGCTCTCGTCGCCCTCCTCGCGATGGCCTCCGCGTGCGGACCCCCGAGGTCCGCGAGCGACACCGACTTCGAGGTCGCCGAGGCCGCGATTCCCGAGTTGCAGGACGCGATGGCCGCGGGCCGGGTGACCTCGGTGCAGCTCGTCGATTCCTACGAGGCCCGCATCGCCGCGTACGACCGCGCGGGTCCGGCGCTCAACACCATCATCCGGCTGAATCCGCTCGCGCGTGAGCACGCCGCGGCGCTGGACGCGGAGCGGGCGGCGGGAACGGTGCGGGGCCCCATGCACGGCATCCCTGTCCTCATGAAGGACAACTACGACATGGACTGGATGCCGACGACGGGCTCGAGTCTGGCGCTCGCGGGCCTCCGTCCGGTGGACAACGCGTTTCAGGTGAAACGTCTTCTGGAGGCGGGTGCAGTCATTCTCGGCAAGACGAACCTGCATGAGCTCGCGGCGGGAATCACCACGATCAGCTCGCTGGGCGGGCAGACGCGGAACCCGTACGATCCGGCGCGCAATCCGGGGGGCAGCTCCGGTGGGACGGGCGCGGCGGTGGCCGCCAGCTTCGCCGCCGTGGCGTGGGGCAGCGACACCTGTGGTTCGATCCGGATCCCGGCGTCGGTGCACAACCTCTTCGGGCTGCGGCCGACGAAGGGGCTGTCGAGCATCGACGGGATGCTGCCGCTGTCGCACTCGCAGGATACGGGCGGACCGCTGGCGCGCGCGGTGACCGATCTCGCCATTGCGCTGGATGCGACGGTGGGGCGTGATCCGGCCGACCCGGCGACGGCCATACTGGACGGTCGGGAGACGCCGAACTTCGAGGCGGCGCTCGACCCCGCCGCGCTGGACGGGGCGCGGATCGGTGTGCTGGAAGCATGGGTGCCGGAGCAGGGCAGCCCGGGCAGCGTAGCACAAGTGATTCGCGACGCCCTCGCCGAGATGGAGTCCCTCGGCGCAACGGTCCTGGACGTCGAGATCCCCGAAATGGATGACCTTCTCTCCAACACGGGCCTGATCGACTTCGAGTTCAAGTTCGACCTGATGGACTACCTGGCCGGCGTGCCCGACCCGCCGTTTGCCTCACTGGACGAGATCCTCGAAGCCGGCCTCCATCACGAGGCGCTGGACGGCAACTTCCGCCGCCGCAACGAACGTGCCGCCCGCGACTCCCCCGAACTCGACGAGACCCTGGAGCGGCGGCGCGCGCTCACCGCGGCGGTCGTCGACCTCCTCACCCGGCACGATCTCGACGCGCTCGCCTACCCGACCATGCGGCAGGAGGTCGCCCTCATCGGCGCGGCACCCACCGGCGCCACCTGCTTCCTCAGCGCGCACACGGGCCTGCCCGCGCTCACCATCCCGGCCGGCTTCACCGCGCGCGGCCTCCCGGCCAGCCTGGAACTGCTGGGCCGCTCGCTCGACGACGCCCGCCTGGTCGCGTTCGCGTTCGCCTACGAGGCCGCGCACCCCAAACGGCGCGCTCCTCTCCGCACGCCGCCGCTCGTCAACGGTGCCGCGCCGCCCCCGGTGCAGCTCGCACTCGATCCCGTAAGCGGCGACGGCATCGACGCCGTCATGGCCATCGACCTCCCCACCGGCACGCTGTCCTACCGCATCACCATCTCCGCCACCACCATCGACCCGGCCGACGTCTACGGCACCGTGCTGCGCCGCCGCGCCCCCGAGGACGAGGACGGCGGCGGCGCCATGGTCGTCCTGCGCCTCGGCGGCCCCGGAGAGCCGGACGTGAGCGGCACGACGGCGCTGCCCACCCGACTCCTGCACGACCTCATGAACGGCGACCTCGAACTCCTCGTCCACACCAGCCGCGGCCTCGACCACCGCAGCCTTGCCCCCCGGGGCCGGCGCTGAGCGTCAGGCCTCCAGACCGTCCACCAGCTACGCCTTTGGACCTTCCCGGAGGAAGCCGCTGAAGGGGTTCGGCAGAGACTCCGGGCTCGAAAAACCCCCACCGGTCTCGATGTCGACGGCTATCGAGCCGATCAGGTTCCGAATGGCCTTCTCGCCGCGGCGCAGCGCGTAGCGGTACACCCGGCGCCAGCCCAGCATCGCCAGCCCCCCGACCCCCGCTGCACCGGCAAGGAAGCCCGCCACCGCCGTACCGGCTGCGAGGCCCCCCAGACCGAGGGCGGTTCCGACGGCCGTGCCCGCGAAGCCCCCAACGATGCCGCTGAACGACGCGACCACCCCCGAAATGGCGCCCCCCACCCACATGCTGTGCTTCTGGCTGCGGGTCAGGCTGGCCTGAACGGTCAACTCGGTCGCGGGCGGATCGGTGTCGAGGCGCCGGAGGCTGAAGAGCAGCTGTTTGAGTTCCGCCCAGGCCATCTCGTAGGCGAACGACTGGTCCGTCAGGGCTGCCGTGTACGAATAGGCGGGAACGTTGAACGCCAGCACGCCCCCGTCGAGCGGATCGGCTCCGTAGTGATCGGTGAGACTCAGGCGAAAGGGACGTCTTGGGAGGATCCGTTGCATGGCGGCGTAGACCTCCTCCGCCGGGGCGTGGATCACCCGGGAAACCTCCAGCGTAGCCGGCGGGTGGCCCAGGAAACGCGCCGCCATGGCCGATGGCCGGGCCTGGGCGCCCTCGACACTGGCCCGGCTGCGAGCCTCCGCCAGCGCGTGGTCAACGAACTCGGGCGAAATCCCGGCCTCCTCGGCGGCCGCCCGCACGTCCGTCAGTCGGTACCCTTCGGCCTCTCCCTTGTCGGCAGCCTGCCCCCGTGGCGCCAGCTGCCGCGAACGCTCTTCGAGGCGGCGAGCGGCTTCGGCCTGCAGCTCGGCCGCACGCCGCCAGAGTGCGCGCGCCTTCTCCTCGGAGATACGGGGGTCGTCCTGGCTCATGGGATAGGTTGCCCCGACGACTCGTCGCCCGCAACGTTGCAGCGCGAGCCCGCAGCTTTCACCGCGGGCCCCACGAATGACGCGCCCCAGCCGGAGAACCCACGATGCAGCGCTACACGACGACCACCCTGGCCCTGTCCCTCACCTGCGCCGCCGCAGTGCATTTCGCCGCAACCGCCCCGGCCCCCGCGGCCGCCCAGACGCCCGACCGGGTCGCCGCCGGACTCACCTGGCGCTACATCGGCCCTGCCATCGCGGGCGGCCGCATCAGCGACCTCGAGATCGTGCCGGGCACCCAGTCGCACATCCTTGTCGGCGCCGCGTCGGGCGGGGTCTGGGAGAGCGTCAACCACGGCACTACGTGGACGCCGATCTTCGACGAGCAGCCCAACCTGTCCGTTGGAGACATTGCGCTGGCCCCGTCCGATCCGCTGGAAGTGTGGGTCGGCACGGGCGAGGCCAACAACCGCAACAGCTCGCCGTGGGGGCAGGGTGTCTACCACTCGTCGGACGGCGGCAAGACGTGGCGGCTCACCGGGCTCGAGGACACGAGGCATGTCGGCCGCATCGTGGTGCACCCTACGGATCCGGACCGTGTGTGGGTGGCCGCGGTGGGCCAGCGGATCGCCAGAGGCCCGAATCCCGGCAGGAAATCTTCTAACTACTTACAGGGCTGCACGATCTGCGTTTCCTGCCGTGGTACTGGACCTTGCTGGACCGTGCCGCGAAAGCGGGAAAAACCCGTCTGAATGGCGGGACTCCCGCGCCCGCCTCGCCTCCTCACCGATGGTCCCGGAAGCCGACTTCAACCTCGTCCCGAAAAGCCGGATCATCCGTTCGAGGACAGCAACTCGCCCAAGGTATGGAAACTAGGGCGGTCCATGATTCCCCGAGTTGTGTGCTGGCTCGCGCCCCTTATGGTGCGAGCCAGCACACGCCGTGTCAAACACGGCGGCTGACGAGGGGCTCCGCCCCCCTCGACCCCGAGAAGCCCCGCGCCGATGCGCGCAAGGGATCGCGAGCGACGGGTTCGCCGCGATGCCCGGTCGTCCCTACGCCGTGCCGATGCGGCGAGGGAGTTTCGCCGGCGACGGGTGCCGCCGGGTCGGGATCAACGCGGCGGGCCGGACAGCCGACGGCGGAGCGGCCCGAAGTCCACCGGCCCCGCCAACAGAGCCCGCGCCCGCTCCTGCACGTAATCGATCTCCCGCTCGTGAAATGGGGGGCCGCCGGAGTAGTAGGGTATGAGCGCCTCGGCGGTGGCCCGGTCGGCGGCGATCGTCTCGACGGTCCGCCGCAGGTCCGGATCGCCGAGGGTGATTGCCAGCCGCATGGCTTCGGTCCCGACGCCAAACCAATCCGTGCTGGCGGAGAGGCGCTCCCGCGCCACCTCCCGGACCCGCTCGATCTGGCGCGGGGCGAGGGACCCGTCCTCGACCATGAACCGGAGCGCCGCCAACCCTCCGCCAACGCGGTAGGGATGCCCGGCCGGGTCCGCCACGGCCGCGAGCACGTCCGGGAACGCGGCGGAGCCGAGGTCCGCCAGCGCGTTGGCCACGTTGGTGCCGTACCTCAGCCCCTCGATCAGAACCGGGATCGCGGCCTCGTCCCCAAGCTGGATCACGGCTCTCAGGTAGCCGAACACCCACTCGTGCGCATCGGGGTGCCGGTCCACCTCCCCCCGCATCTCGGCCCGCGCCGCATCGAACAGGGCCGCCCGAAGCTCCGGCCCCGCCCTCGGCCCGAGTTCGAGCGCGAGGGAGAGCGCCCGGTTCTCCCGCTCCGGCGTGATGCCGTCGGCGATCTCCGAGAGCGCGGCGGCCGCCTCGCGCTCCGTCATTGCCGCTTCCTCCCGCGCCTGCGCCGCCGCCAACTCCGGAGCGGCGAGCAGCAGCAGCGCGGCCAGCGCAACTCTTTTCATTTTCACCAGTTCCCCCTCTTGGGTCCCCAATCGATGTGGACGATGGTGTTGTAGTCGTCCTTGAAAAATCCCGCCTGCGTTGCTATCGCCGCCTGCCTAAAAAGCCTTTTCGCCTCGTCACCGAACCCGGCCACGGTGACGTCCCCGGCGCGGCCCATCACGTGCTGGCTGTCGGATACTCCGCCGACGGCCTCGTTGCCTTTCGGGCACCGCCAGTCGGACTTGACCTCGAACCCGGTGTAGCCGAGGCCCGCCATGAATCCGACCACCGCCCCCATCCCGTCTATATAGGCCTGGGCGAGGTAGCCCGTGTCGTGGCCGTGCGTGCCGTCGCCCGGGGTCGGGGGGAAGATGAAGATTTCGCACGACCAGCCGGGATCGTTGTACTCCTCGGCGATGGCGACCTGATCGGGGGTGCAGGGCGGAATCTCCTCGTCTCCGTCGTCGTCCTCGTCGTCGTCCCCGTCGTCGTCGTCGTTGTCGTCGGGCGGCGTCGTGGAGCCGGGGGAGCTTCCGCCGGGTCCTCCGGTGGAGGGGCCGCCTCCGGGGTTGCCGGTGTTGAC
>CAZRQE010000031.1:0-6711 GCA_964602175.1 uncultured Gemmatimonadaceae bacterium
CCCCCTCCCCGTCCCGGCCTGCACGACCTGGTAGCCACCGCCGCCGACGCCCTCGACGTCTTCGACATGGAGAAAGTCGCCGAAAACACCGTCCCCCCTGCGCACTTCGGCTACATCCAGACCGGCGTCGACGGCGAGGAGACCCAGCGCAACAACCGGGCGGCCCTGGAGCGCATGTTCATCCGTGCCCGGCGCCTCATCGACGTGAGCCGGATAGACACCCGCGTCACGCTCTTCGGACGGGAGTGGCCGACCCCGATCGTCATCGCGCCGTGCGGCAGCCAGCGCGGCTTCCACGCCGAGGGCGAACTGGCGACCGCCCGCGCCGCACAGGCCCGAGAACACCTGCAGGCGCTGTCGACCGTAAGTTCGACCGGGGTGGAGGACGTGAACGAAGCGCGCGGCGAGCCCGTCTGGTACCAGCTCTACGCCACCTCGAACTGGGACGTCACGCAGGCGGTGGTCGAGCGCGTGAGCGCGGCGGGGTGCCCGGTCATCGTGCTCACGGTGGACCTGCCCGGCGGAAGCAACCGGCTCACGCTGGAGCGTTGGTCGCGCACCGACGACCGCACCTGCAACAGCTGCCACCGCCCCCGTGGCCGCGCACCCACGGTGAAGCCGATGTTCCAGGGCACCAGCTACCGCCCCGGCGACTTCCGCTCGCCCGGCATGACCTGGGACTTCATCGGGCGGCTGCGCGAGATCACCGATCAGCGGATCGTGGTAAAGGGCCTGATGACCCATGAAGACGCGACGCTGGCGCTGGACCACGGCGTCGACGGGATCTGGGTCTCCAACCACGGCGGCCGCGCCGAGGGCAGCGGACAGGCCACAATCGACGCCCTGCCCGAGATCGCGTCGGTCGTGGCGGGACGGGTTCCCGTCATCGCGGACGGCGGTTTTCGCCGCGGAAGCGATATCTTCAAGGGGATCGCCCGCGGCGCCGACGCTGTGGCGGTGGGCCGGCCCTACCTGTGGGGGCTGGGGGCCTTCGGCCAGGCCGGCGTCGAGCGGGTGCTGGAGATCCTGAGCGACGAACTGCGCATCACCATGCGGCTGGCGGGGACGCCTTCGCTGGCGAGCATCGCGGAGTCGTCGGTCGGGGCGGAGTGAGGGACAGTACGTCCGGAGAACAAAGGAGACACGATGAGAAAGGCAATTCAGGCAGCGTGCGGCGCGCTGGCCGTCACGGTCGCCGCGGCATGCGCGGAGGGCGAGCCCGAAGTGATGACCACCGACAGCGGGCTCGAGTACCAGATGCTCCGCGAGGGCGACGGTGCCAGCCCCACGATGAACGACGAGGTCGTCGTGCACTACCGGGGCACGCTGACGGACGGCTCGCAGTTCGACTCGTCCTACGACCGCGGCGAGCCCGCAACCTTCCCGGTGGACGGCGTGATCGCCGGATTCGGGGAAGCGCTGCAGCTGATGTCGGCCGGTGGCCAGATCCGCGTCACCATCCCCTCGGAGCTGGCCTACGGCGAGGACGGCGCGGGCGACGTGATCGGCCCGAACGAGACGCTGATCTTCGAGATCGAGCTGATTGAAGTAATCGAGGGGGGATGAGGGCGACGCGAACGGGCACGGCGACCCGGGCGGCACGAGCGAATCTGATCCTGGCGCGCGCGAGCCTGCTTCTGGTGCTCGCGGCCGGCGCAGGGACCTCCGCCTGCGCTTCCGGCGGCGGCGTCCCCATCGCGAGCCCCGCGGACCCGGTCCCCGACGCGGACGGCTTCATCACGACCCGCAGCGGGCTCAGGTACAAGGTCCTGCGCGAAGGCACCGGTCCGCCGCCCCGCGCGAGGGACCGGGTGCTGGTCCACTACAGCTGCAGGCTCGAAGACGGCACGGTGATCGACTCGTCGTACGAGCGCGGCGACCCGGACGTCCTCTCGCCCCGGGATCTCATCCGGGGGTTTCGGGAAGCCCTGCTGCTGATGCCCGCCGGGAGTCACTTCGAGGTCATCGTACCGGGCAGGCTCGGCTACGGCCGGGCCGGCGTCGACGGCGTGGTCGGTCCCAACGAGACGCTGTTCTTCGAGATCGAGCTGCTGCGGATCGGCCGGGGGTAAGCTAGCCGCCCAGCCAATCCCCGATCACACCTCGTAGCCACAGCGTCACGAACGCCCCGTAGAACACCGACATCAGTACGAGCGAGACCCTGCGCCACATCGGCGGCCGCACTTCCTCGGGCAGGAAGCGCGTGTTGATGTACAGCAGGTGCAGCGACGAGATCACGAAGACGACGCCGGCCATGTTGGCGCCGAGCTGGAGCAGAATGATCGGCTGCGCAAACCCCAGCGCGATGATTCCCCACACGCACAGTGCCCCCAGGACCGTGTAGTACACCACGCGCACGTCGCCGCCGCGCCATCGCCGCACGGTGCGTGAGCCTGTCCACAGGATGTCGGTGATCGCGCGGGTCATCCCCTCGAGGATGTCGAGCTGGGTCTTGAAGAGCACCCAGACGGCCATCATCGCGATGATTCCGCCGAATATCGCGCCCTCCTCGCTCGCGATCGCGTTGGCCAGCGTCGCCGCGACCGAAAGGCCGCGGATGTCGGTGCCGGCCTCGATGAACGTGACGTAGATCACCGCCGGGAGGATCATCCCGAGCATCGCGCCGACGAAGTAGACGATCCACTGGTCCGCGCGCACGATGCGCCACCAGCCGCGCCACCGCGCCATGGCGTCCGACGTCGTGTCGAAGGTGTAGCCGGTCGGCGCGAGCCTGGTCTTTTCACCACCGACCGCGGCCGGAATGTACCCGGCGCGCTTCCCCATGCCGTATCCCTTGTCGCGGGCCCAGTTGGACAGGGTCAGGTTGACGACGCCGCCCGCGCCAGAGTACGCGGCGAACGCGCCGATCAGGAACCAGTCCACCCCCTCCGGGATGAAGCGGAAGCCGCCGGTGCCCGTGTCGTAGCCGACGAGCCCCGCCGCGGCGGAGACCCAGGTGTCCGGCCCCACGAAGATCGCCGCGAGGATGAGGAACCCGCCGATGATCGCGGACACCAGCACCCAGTTCAGCAGCTCGAGCGTGCGTTCGATCCGCTTCCCGAAGAGCAGAATCCCGACACACAGCCCGAAGGTGCCCACGCCGATCCAGTAGACGATGTGCGCCTGCTCGGGTCCCGCGAGGTCGCGGAAGATGAGGAAGAAGATCGCGCCCGCGGCCGCGCCCGCCCAGCCGGGCCAGCCCACCTGCAGGAAGTAGAGCAGCGCGTACACCCACGCCCAGAACTGGGACCACGGTTTTGTGCGCATGAACCCCGTCACGACGGGCTCGCCGGTGGCGATGGTCCAGCGCATCAGTTCCGTGTTGAAAACGGTCTGGAAGAACGCGGCGACCAGCGTCACCCACAGCAGCACCAGCCCGTACTGTACAAAAGCCGCGGGTCCGAGCAGGAACTCGCCGCTGCCGATCGACGCGCCCAGCACGATGACGCCGGGGCCGACAACGCCCAGCCATGAGAGGCCCTTCGGCCTTGGCGGTGCGGGCAGATCGGCTTTCTCGAACGGAGGCAGCCCGGAGCGCGCCTCGCGTGGGGGGGCGCCCGGTGTGCCCGCGCCGGCGTCGTCGGGAGCGCCCATCAGCTCACCGGCCTCTTGCCCACCCATCGATCATACCACTTCCGCATGTACAACTGGGTCCGCATGAAGTTGGACGGACGGCTCCCGGTGCCGTGATACTCATTGTTGAAGCGGATGATGGCGGTGGGAACGCCGACCATCTTGAGCGCCTGGTAGTACTCCTCGGTCTGCGACATCGGGGTGCGGAGGTCGAGTTCCCCGGTCAGCAGCAGGGTGGGCGTGGTCACGTTGCCCGCGTACATGAGCGACGAGTGGCGCAGCCACTTGTCCGGGTTCTCCCAGGGCAGTTCGCGGAAGCGGCGGTAGCCCCACATGGCCACGTCGGCGGTGCCGGCGAACGACATCCAGTTGATGACCGGACAGCGCACGGCCGCGCCCGCGAAACGGTTGTCGTGGCCGATCACCCAGCTGGAAAGCGCGCCTCCCCCGGAGCAGCCGCCCACGTACATCCGGTCGGTGTCGATGTAGCCCCGGCTGACCACCTCGTCGACGCCGTTCAGCAGGTCCGCGAGGTCGCGCGGACCCGGGTACTGGTCATCTATCGCATTGCCGAAGTCGGTGCCATAGCCGGTCGAGCCGCGCGGATTCGTGTACAGGACCACGAAGTCGTTCGCGGCGAAGTTCTGGAACATCCAGTTGAAGCCCACGTTGTACATGCCGTGGGGGCCGCCGTGAATTTCCATGATCAGGGGATAGCGGCGCGCGGGGTCGAAGCCGGGCGGCTTGATGATCCATCCCTGCACCTGCGTGTTCTCGGTGGATTCGTACCAGATCTCTTCGAGGTCTCCGAGAACGACGCCCTCCAACACATCCTCGTTCACCCTTGTAAGCTGCTCCGGATCGGCGCCGGCCTCCAGGTTGAACCGGACAACGTCGCCCGGAGTCTGCGGAGCCGAGCGGACGCCGACCGCGGTCCCGCCCGCCGCCGACGTGAGCGACAGCATGTGGACGTCGTCGGTCAGCTGCCGCAGGTCGCCGCCGGTCGTGGCGGAATAGACGTTCGCGGAGCCGCGATCCTGGACGGAGAAGTAGAAACGGGTGCCGTCATCGTCCCATAGGATGCCCCCGATGTCCCGGTCCAGGTCGGGTGTGAGCTTGCGCATGCCGCTGCCGTCGATCGCAATGGTGTGGATCTCGCCGACGTGGTAGGTCTGCGGCGACCATTCATACCCCGTGAAGGCGATGGTGCGGCCGTCGGGCGAGATCGCCGGGCTGGTCCAGAGTCCGCGCGTCGTGGTGATCTCGCGCATCTCGCCGGTGGCCACGTCCACGGCGTTGATCGCGGACTCGAAGTAGCGCTTGTCCCAGTCCTCCTCCATCAGTCCGTCGAAGACGATCGTGCGGCCGTCGGGCGTCCAGTCGTAGCCGGCGCCCCAGTAGACCGCGATGAACCGCGCTCCGACGTGCCATTTGCCGTGGGTGAGCTGGCGAGCCGTGCCCCCCGTGGAGGGGACGACGAAGAGGTGGTGGTAGGCCGGGTCCGTGAAGCCCACGAAGTCGCGGCGGAAGTGCATGTTCTCGACGATGCGGGGGGTCTCGGTCCAGTTGGCGCCCGCGGGGGCGGCCGGGAGGTCGATCGACCAGTCGCTCGGCAGTTCGCCGGGCGTGTCCATGGTGAACGAGATCATGTTGCCGTCGGGCGACCACATGGCGTTCTGGGGCGTTCCCTGGACCCGGGTCACCTGCGTGACGTGGCCCTCGTCGTCCATCCAGCGGACGAAGATCTGGCTCCCTCCGTCCTCGGCAGCGGCGGTGAAGAGGATGCGGGTTCCGTCCGGCGACCAGCGGGCCCCGGAGCCATCCACCAGGAACCGCTTGCGCGACCCGTCGGCGTTCATCATGTGAAGGCCGGAGTCCCATCGGTCCTCCAGCTTGTTCACCCAGCTCTTCGTGTAGACGATGCGGTTGCCGTCCGGCGAGATCCGGGGGTCGCTCACGCGCTCCCAGTCGAGGTACCGGTCGACGGTGAGGCGGGCGGTGTCCTGGGCGGCGAGCGGGGGGGGCGCAAGGGCGGAGATTGCGGTGACCGCAAGCAGGGCGCCCACGAGGAGCCACGCTGCTGCTGCGGGCGGACGGGAGGCGCGCGCCAGAGCGGCGGGCGGAAACGGAACGCGGGCGGCGATGCGCAT
Source organism: uncultured Gemmatimonadaceae bacterium (assembly GCA_964602175.1). GTDB lineage: Bacteria > Gemmatimonadota > Gemmatimonadetes > Longimicrobiales > Gaopeijiaceae > Bin94. The sequence continues at coordinate 5,724 of CAZRQE010000031.1, forward strand.
AGGAGCGACTCCTTCCGGGACTGAGGGGACTGCCTGTCAAGTGGGGGCGCGCGTCCGCACGGGTCAAGCCTGCCCGGGCCCTGCGCTTCCCCTTGCCCGCCACTCGGGGCCGCACTAACTCCATACGCCATGCCACCAAAAAACACCGATTCCTGGAACCTGATCGAGTCCGTGCTGGCGGGTGCCGAAGCCATCGTCGCACTTGGAATCACACTCCATGACATGAGCGACGACGGCGAGACCATCGTCCTCAGAATGGCCAAGCGGCACGACCTCACGCGGGGAGACGGCACCATCTATCACGGCGGCCCCATCGCGTCGCTCATCGACATTGCCGGCGACATGGTCGTGGCGGTGCGCGCGGGCGGCGGGGTCCCCACCATCTCGTTGCGGGTCGACTACCTGCGCCCCTCCACCGGTCCGTACCTGCTGGCGACGGCCCGGCTGCGGCGCGGCGGCCGCACCATCTCGGTCTCCGACGTGGACGTGCACGACGACCAGGGCCGCCTCTGCGCGGTGGGGCGCGGCACCTACTCCTCGATCGCGGGCTAGCCCACCGTGGACTGCGCGCGACCATGAAGGCCGTCCTCTACGACCGCCACGGCAGCGTCGACCAGCTCTACCTGGCCGACGTCTCCACGCCCGAGCCCGGCCCCGGGGAGGCGCTCGTTCGCATTCGCGCCTGCGCCCTCAACGGCTTCGACCCCATGATGCTGGCCGGCACCACGGGACTGCGCATCCCCTTCCCCATGACCCCATGCGGCGACGCCGCAGGCGAGGTGGCGGCGTTCGGTCCCGGGACGGACGCGGCCGGGTGGCAGGTCGGGGACCGCGCAATGATCGACCCCATCATCGACGACCGCGGCATGCTCGGCGAGAAGGCCCCGGGCGCGGCGGCTGAATACCTCGCGGTCCCTTTGGCGAACCTGGTACCGATCCCCGACGGCGTCTCGTTCGAGCATGCCGCCGCCCTCCCGGTCGCGTACGG
>CAZRQE010000032.1:0-26492 GCA_964602175.1 uncultured Gemmatimonadaceae bacterium
TCCCGACCACGGCCGTGCGAGTGATCTGCGTCAATTCGAGGCCATCGGGGACTGCGATCGATCCAGCGCGTTGTCCCTCGGTGGTAAGGACCGACCACGTACCACCGTTTCCGGTCCCTCCGACGTATCTGCCTCCCAGCGAGAAGGCATGGGCCAGGGGCTCATAGGGCTGGATCCACAGGAACCCCTCCGGATCCACGAGGAAGTCCCAGAACACCGAGAGCTCGTCCGGAACCGGCGCGGCCTCGTGTCTGGACCGCGTGACCGATGCCTCGTCCGCCGGTGCCTCGGACACGGCCTGATCGATCACCCGGTCGAGGGCATCGCGTACCGCCGGCGACTCCGTCGGCTCCCACGCAATCTCCCCGTCCGCCACGCCGGGCGCGGAAGTGCGGCGAATCACGGGCTCCAGGGTATCCCCGAAGTAGAGATATCGCCCATCCGACACGACCACCGACCGGGGGGACAGGGGTTCGGGACCGCCGCCGAAATTGCCTGCAGTATACCGGACGATGCCACCGGTCGAGACCAGCTCGCCGAGGTGGCCGCCGTCCCGGTCGAAGTGATGGACCGAGATGCGATCACGTTGTCCGAATCCAGCGGCGATAACGCCACCCAATGTCCAGCCTCGTCCCAGCGGACCCGCGCCCAGCCCGAGATCGGGATACTCCCCGCCGGCAATCGGGACAACTTCCTTGGAGCCGTCCGGCAGGAAGCGCGTGACCCGTCGCAGCTCCCCGTCGAACGCTTCGATGGTATCTCCCCGCGGCCAGGCGGCCGCAAGGTACAAGAACTCGCCGGGACCCTCGCCTCGACCGCCCAGGCCCGCCAGGAATTCGCCGTCCTCATTGAAGACGCGGATGTCGTTACCTCCGGAATTCGGCACCACCAGCCGCCCGTCCGGCAGCAGGAACGGCCTGACCACCCCGTCGAACTCCTGGTGCGAATCCCCCCCGAGCACACCCACGCTCAGCGCGCGGACGGCCTCGATCTCCAGCGGCGCCCCGGGCACGGGCCCACCAACCGGCCCCGCGTCCCGCTCGGTTTCACAGCCGGCCAGCGCGACCACCGCACCGGCGGCGCACAGACGCGCACCCCGCTTCACTGGGCCTCTTCGCCGCTTCCCACCCTGTCCCCTCGCAGGAAGGCCTCGATGCTGTGCACGCGATCCTCGACCCGCCCGATACGGGCCTCCACACGGTCGATACGGGATTCCACACGGTCGATACGGGCGGTCAGTCGCTCCTCCACCCCGTCGATGCGTTCCTCCACGCGGTCGATTCGGCCGGTCAGCCGATCTTCCACGCGACCGATCTGTCCCGACAGGAGCACGGCGACGACGACCAGGCTGACAATCACCGCGATCACCTGGCCGTTCTCCCTGAACCGCTTCATGGCACTCCTCCTCCCCGATTTTGATAATGCCGACGCGGGCGCCCGGACGGCAAGCCGGGTGAAGGGTGAATCGGGTTCACGGGCGGTTCCATGCCTGGATGGGACCGGTTCGGCCCGTGGGCGGGTACGCGGTCGCCTCAGGGCGCTAGCCGCTAGCCGCTAGCAACTCACGCAGCGATGGTTGTTCTTCGCGCCCAGGCGTTCCAGCAGCGCCACCGTCTCGACGAACGGCTGGATCCGCTGCACGGGACCGTTGGCCATGTCCACGGTGGTCCGCCCGTTGCGCGCCACAGCCGTCACATCGGCGCCCCTCTCGACGAGGTAGAGGATCATCTCGTTGTCGCCGCGGGCGGCGGCGTGGTGCACCGGGGTGTAGCCATTCAGGTCGCGGGCGTTCACGTCGGCGCCCAGCTCCTCGACCAGAAACCGCATGGTGGGCATCCAGCCGTCCGGGGCGTGGCGGTGCGAGTTGCCGGCGAAGCCCTGGCCGTAGCCGACCCCCGCCGCCGCGTGAATGGGTTGGACCGCGGGGCCCCCGATGGGGACGGGGGGCAGCCCGGAGTGATCGGTGTCGTCGCGGGGGCCGAAGCTGCGCTGCGGAACCTTGATGGTGGGCAGGCCGGGGTCCGCGCCGTACTCCAGGAGGAGCTTCATCGCGGGTACGTCGGTCGCGTGCGCGGCGCGCCAGAAGGGGGTCGCGCCGGTGCGGTCGACGCCGAGCAGGTCACGGTTGTAGGTGGTGAACCAGAGGGTGCGTTCCAGACGCGCATTGACGTCCGCGCCGGCTTCGAGAAGGGCGCGCATCAGTTCCAGGTAGCCCGTCTCCTGCTGCTCGTGCTCGAGCGGCTGGGGGTGCCGGGCCTTGGGTGCCCAGTGCATGTTGAGGACGGCGTAGAGCGGGGTCGCGCCGGCGTCGCTGGCCCGGTTGGGGTCGGCACCCAGGTGCAGTAGCTCGGCCACGAGATCGAAGTAGCCGTTGATCGCCGCCATAAGCATCGGCGTGGTGCCGTCGGCCGCGCTGGGAAGATCGATGTCGACGCCCCCGTCCAGCAGCGCCATGACCGTAGCCGTGCGGCCCTCGCGCGCCGCCAGGTGGATCGCGGACAAGCCGCCGTGCTTGCCGACCAGGTCCGCGTAGTTCAGCGGAATGGGCTCGCCGGTCTGGCGACGCGCTTCGAGCGCCTCCTGAGCGGCTTGCCTGGCCTGCTCCTCCCGCGACGTGACCGGAGCGGCTGAGGCCTGCGGCGTCGTGCGGCCCGCCACACCCGACTCGACGGGATAGCTCTGCGCGTCCGTGCCCCCGCGCATCGCGGCGATCTCCGTCCGCCGCCGCCGCTCCGACGCGCGATCCATGATGTCGCGCTCGACGAGGTCCATCACGCGCGCAGTGATCGTCGCGTCGGCCCCGGCCTCGAGCAACGCCGTCACGGCCTTCGTGCGGCCCAGCGCCGCCGCGAACATGAGGGGGGTCTGCCCCCACTCGGGCTCCGTTGCGTCGACGGCGGCGCCGTGGTCGAGCAGCGTCGTGACGGCGCGCACGTCCCCGGCGGTCGCGGCGAAGTGCAGCGGAGTGGCGCCCGTTTCCGTGACCGCCGCCACGTCTGCGCCGGCCTCCGCCAGGACCGCGACGATCTCGCCGTGACCCTCCTTGGCGGCGACGTGCATCGGCGTGTGGGCGCCCAGGCGGGTGGTCGCATCGAGATTGGCGCCGGCATTGATGAGCAACCCGGCAATCTCCGCATTGCCATTGAGCGCCGCACAGTGGAGGCCGGTCATGCCGTCCCCGCGCGAGACATCGACGTCGGCGCCGTCGGCAAGCAGGGCACGTACGGCCTCCACGTCGTTCCGCATGGCCGCGTCGGCCACGGGGGAGTCGGGGGCCGTGCGCTGGGCGGCTGTGGCGGGCATCTGTGCCGAAGCGGCGGGCGGAAAGACCCCGCCGTGCGAGGCGGGCAGCCATGCGATCAGGGCTCCCAGCAGCAGCGGCGTGAGCCTTTCCACAGGCGCCCCCGGGACGCGCGGCCCGCAGGCGCGGGCGGCGAACCCCGCCGCACACGAGACGCCGAGCTTTCTCCAACCGCGGAACCCGGCCATGGCGATCCTCATGCCGTCCTCCTCACACCGCCAGCGGGAATGCGCCCGTGCTGTTGCCGAAGCTCTCCACGTCGTCCATACCCAGCCTGTGCATCAGGCTGAGCATGACGTTGGCCATCGGCGTGCCGGGGGCGGCGCGCACGTGAAGATCCCCGTCCATGCGGCCATTGGCCCCGCCGACCACGAAGAGCGGGCAGCGCTTGTGATTGTGCACGTTGGAGTCGCCCATCGGGGAGCCGTAGAGGACCATCGTCTTGTCCAGCAGGCTGGCGTCCCCCTCCTGGATGCCCGCGAGCCGGTCCAGGAAGTAGGGGACCAGTCCCACGTGGTACCGGTTGATCTCGGCGAACTCGAGCACGTTGTCGGGGCGTCCGCCGTGATGCGAAGACGGGTGGAAGCCCTTCTCCACGCCGCTCTCGGGGTAAACGCGGCTGGAGGCGTCGCGGCCCATCTTGAACGAGAAGACGCCGGTCACGTCCGCCTGGAAGGCGAGCGCCTGCAGGTCGAACATCAGCTTGACGTGTTCGTCGAAGGAGTCGGGCACTCCCGCGGGCGCGCCGGGCAGCTCCCGCTGTTCGCCGTTCTCGTTGCGGGCCACCACGCGGGCGATCCGGCGTTCGAGTTCACGGATGTCGTTCAGATAGCGGTCGACCCGGCGTCCGTCGACCGGATCCAGCTCCCGCTTCAGCGCGTTCACTTCGCCGACGATGAAGTCGAGAATGCTGGCGCTTGCCCTGCGCCGGGCTGCCCGGGCCTCGGGACTGCCGCCAGCGCCGAAGAGCTGGTCGAAGGCGACGCGTGGATCGCGGACCATGGGCAGCGGCTGGTCGGGCGCCGCCCAGGAGATGGTGTCGGTGTAGACGCAGGCGTACCCGTACGCGCAGCCCCCGGCCTGGTCGACGTTCTCGATGCAAAGCTGCATGGACGGGATAGGGGTGTCCTGGCCGAACCGCTGGGCATAAAGCTGATCAAGCGAAGTGCCGACCCAGACGTCCGAGCTCTCGGTCTGCCTGGGGTGGGACTGCGTGAGGAAGGTCGCGCTGGAGCGGAAGTGGTCGCCGCCGATCTCCTTGGGCTTCCTGGCCTCGGCGCCTTCCACGTCCGTGTCGCTGACGATCGTGAGGTAGTCCCGGTAGGGTTCCAGCGAACTCAGCACGCTTGGCCCGAAGTCGAAGCCGCGGCCCGTCTCCGGGGGGGACCAGAGGTGCTGCGTCGCACCCCACGCGTTGCTGCCCGCCGAGCCGTGCACCATCTCGATCGCGACGAGACGGGTACGGTCAAGCGCGGTGCGGGCCCGAGTGACCGCCCACCGCTCGCGGGCCGGAGCCATCGCGTCAAGGAACGGGAGCGCGACGCTTGCCCCGAGGCCGCGCAGGAAGGTCCGGCGTGGCAGGTGCCGCCCGGTGATCAGATGCATCCTGGTCAGCCTCCGTTTCCGTTCGGCGCCTCGCCGTCGACCGTCACGGGCGCGGCCTTCAGCAGGAACGCGTCGCTGGTCGCCACCCCGACGATGAACGCGGATACCCGGTAGCCCTCTTCGGCCGCGGCCCGGGTGATCCGGCGCACGGCCGGCATGTCATAATACTCCAGACGGCGCCCGAGCGCATATGCCATGAGGTTTTCGGTGAACGTGCGCACCAGCGGTTCGGGCCGCTTCAGCAGCGCCGCGCGCAACTCCGAGGGCGTCGAAATGGGCGTGCCGTCGTAGAAGTCGCTGGCCGCGTCGATCGGAACGCCCTGGTCCCGGATCCGCCACGCGCCGGTCACGTCGAAGTTCTCGAGCGCCAGGCCGATCGGGTCGATCATGCGGTGGCAGGAGTTGCAGGTCGGGTTGGCGGCGTGCATCTCGAGGCGCTCGCGCACCGTGAGGAAGCGGCCGTCTCCCACCGCCTCCTCTTCCAGCTCGGGGACATCGGGCGGGGGTGGTGGCGGCGGCGTCCCCAGGAACACTTCCATCACCCACTTGCCCCTCAGCACCGGCGACGTGCGGCCGGCGTGCGAGGTGAGCGTGAGGACGCTGCCGTGGCCCAGCAGGCCCCGCCGCTCGTCGTTCAGGTAGCGGACGCGCCGGAAGCGGTCGCCGGCGATGCCGGGGATGCCGTAGTGCCGGGCCAGCCGTTCGTTCACGAAGGTGTAGTCGGCGTCGTACAGGTCCATGACCGACGCGTCTTCGCGCACCAGGTTGTCGAAGAAGGTCTCGGTCTCCTCCAGCATCGCGCGCTTGAGCGGTTCGTCGAAGTCCGGGTTTACGCGCGGGTCGGGCTGAATCTTCTCCAGGTCCTGGAGGCGCAGCCACTGTCCCGCGAAGCGCGTCGAGAGCGCTGCTGAGCGGGGGTCGCCCAGCATCCGATGCACCTGGCCCTCCAGCACGGTCGGGTCCGACAGCCGGCCCTCGCGCGCCGCCGCCATCAGTTCGTCGTCGGGGCCGGATCCCCACAGGAAGAAGGAGAGGCGCGCGGCCAGATCGTGGTCTCCGACGCGGTAGGACTCCACCGAGCGCCCGCCCGTTTCGCGGCCCACCGCCCGCGCCACCGTCGGCTCCTCGATGCGGAAGACGAAGTGCGGGCTGGCGAGGATTCCCTCCAGCGCCATGCGCACCCCGCCCTCGAAGCCCTCGACCTCGGCGCCGGCGTCGTAGAGCCCCATCAGCGCGGCCATGTTCGCTTCCGTCAACGGACGCCGGTATGCACGCGTGCCCAGGCCGGTGACGATCTCGCGCGCACAGGCTCGCGCCGCGGCCGCGGTCGCTTCCGGGTCGGCCCCGGTCCCGGGCCGGCACGAGAACACCGCCCGGCGGCTCGGCGTGTCCGAAACACCCTGTGGATCGTACGGCCCGCCGATCGCCAGATCCCGCAGGTGCGGGAGCACGGTGAATCCGTAGCTGCCGGCGATACTGGTGCTGGCCAGCGACCAGTCGTGCGGCGAAATCAGATCCTGGAGCGGTCCTTCGGAGCGCCGTATGAACGCCGCCGCCACCTGGCGCGGGCCGGCGCGCACGAACACGCGCTCGGAGCGGATGTTCACTCCGTCCGGATCCGAGGTGTGCATCCAGCGGTTGACCTCCAGCACCGCCACAGGCTCACCGTCGACGGAGATCTCCAGCAGCTCCGGCTCGCCGTCGCCGGTGTGGAGGGCGTTGCGGCCGTTGCCGACGAGCGCCCCCGTGGTCTCGTGGTGGAACGACACGCGGAAGCCGTAGTAGCCGTCGGCGGGGAAGTTGTGCAGGACCGACACCCCACCCCGCGTGCCGTAGGGTGCGCCTTCCACGCGCTCGCTCTGGGAGTCCCAGCGAGAAACCCGGTAGGTCGACTCGCTCGGCGTGATGTGGGGGTCGCCGATCGCCAGTCGGCTGATCTCCGCGGCGGCACGCAGGTAGCCGTCGGTCAGCGTCGCCGACAGAAGCTGGGCGTCGGCGATGTTGTCGAAGTTCGCGCTCTTGGTATCCAGGGGCAGATAGGCGCCCGCGTCGATCTGCAGGTCGAGAAGGTCGCGGATCGAGGCCTGGTACTCCGCCCGGTTGAGCCGCTGGAAGGTGCGGCGGCCGGGATTCGGGTTCTCGGCGGCGGCACGGTCCATCTGGGACTCCAGCGATTCGATCAGGCCCGACAGCACGGGTTCCTCGGGGCGCCGATTTCCGGGCGGCGGCATCAATCCCGCCCGCAGCTTGCGGATCATCTTTTCGGCGAGTTCGCCGTTGGCAGGCGCGTCGGTCGCGTCGAAGGCCTCCAGGGACATGTTCCCGAGCAGCCGCCGCTCGTTGTGACAGCGGACGCAGTATTGCCGGATGACCTCGTTGTCGGTGAGGGCTCCGCCGCCGGCCGGTTCGGCGATCCCGGAGGCCGTTTGGGCCGGGCCCCACCCAATCGATGAGGCTGCGACCCGGCCGTCGGGCGTGGACGCAAGCGAGACCCCGAGACCGACGAGAAAAACGCCGGCCGCCGCTATCGGGACCGCGTGCTTCAGCATGGACGCCTCAACAGGAAACGCAGTTGTGGTTGTTCACCGCGCCGAGACCCTCAAGCAGGGCGATGGTCTCCGGGAACGGTTGGATCCGCTGCACCGGGCCGTTGGCCATGTCCACCGTCGTCTGCCCGCGTCGGCTGACGAGGGTCACATCGGCACCCTGCTCCACCAGGTACAGGATCAGTTCGTTGTCGCCGCGGGCGGCTGCGTGGTGGAGCGGGCTGAATCCCTCGAGATCACGGGCGTTCACATCGGCACCCAGCTCCTCTACCAGGTAGCGGACCGCCGGAACCCAGCCATCGGGCACGTGGCGGTGTGCATTCGCCGCGAACCCCTGACCATAGCCGACCCCCGATGCCGCGTGGATCGGATATACCGCCGGACCGCCCACGGGTACTGGCGGCAGGCCCGAGTGGTCGACCTCTTCGCCGCCGCCCCGGCCGAACCGCCGCGAAGGGACCTTCTCGGTCGCCATGGAAGGGTCGGCGCCACGGGCGACAAGCAGCTTCATCGCCTCCACGTCGAGTGCGTAGGCGGCCCGCCAGAACGGCGTGGCTCCCTTCGCGTCGATCTGGAGCAGGTCGAAGTTGTAGGACATGAACCAGAGGTGCCTGGTGAGCCGTGCGTTCGGGTCGGCACCGGCCGCAAGCAGCTTTTCCATGACCTCGAGGTAGGTGTGATCCTGCTGCATGTAGATGTGCTGCTGCGGGTAGCGCGACTTGGGCGCCCAGTGCGTGTTGATCGCGGCAAAGAGCGGTGTGGCGCCCGCGTGGCTGGCGATCCTGGCGTCGGCGCCGAGCTCCAGGAACCGCATGGCAAGGTCGTAATGCCCGTTGATGGTGGCCATCAGGATCGGGCTGGTCCCGTCGCCGGCGCTCACCTGGTTGATATCCGCGCCCCCCTCGATCAGCGCCAGCGCCGTCTCGGCATGCCCCTCGCGGACGGCGTGCAGCAACGCGGTGAGACCGCCGTGGCCGCCCACGAGCTCGCCGTAGGACAGCGGCTCGGGCTCCTCGATCATGCGCGTCTCGGCTTCCGCCGCCGATGCGGCTTCGGCCAGTTCGCGCCGGCGGCTTTCCTCCTCGTGCTGCCGGCGCACCTCGGCTGCGACCTCGGGTCCCCAGGGCTGCCCCTCCCGGATTCGCCGGTTGCGTTCGGCGCGCTCGATCCGGTCGTAGACGGCACGCGACGTGACATCCATCACCCGGGTGTGGATCGCGGGATCGGCGCCGGCATCCAGCAACGCGGCGACGACCTCGGTCCTCCCCTTCGACGCCGCGAAGATCAGCGGCGTCTGCGCCCAGGACTCCTCGGCCGCGTTCACGTCGGCCCCGGCCGCCACCAGGGCCCTGACGGCCCGCTCGCTCCCGGACGCCGCCGCAAGGTGCAGGGGTCGCGCGCCGCCCCCCACCGTGATCGGCACGTCGGAATCGGCACCGGCACCCAGGAGAATCTCGACGACCTCCCCGGCCCCGGCTTGCGCCGCCACGTGGAGCGGCGTGTAGCGCCCGATGCGGGTTCCGGCACCGATATCCGCGCCGGCCTCCAGGAGCACGCCGGCAAGCCCCGGATCCCGGTTGCTTGCTGCCCAGTGCAGGGCCGTCATGCCGTCGCCCTGGGCCGCGTTGACGTCCGCCCCCTCGGCGATCAGCGCGCGCACGGCCACACCGTCGCCACGCATGGCCGCGTCGGCCACGGGACTGTCGGGGCCGACCGCGGCGGGGAGCAGCAGCAACAGCAGCAACGCCGAGACCAGACCGCTCGCACGCAGGGCGCCGATGCTCACTGCCGGTGGCCGGGGGCGCCGCGTCGTTCCCATCAAAGCTCCTCGCCTAAACCGTCAGCGAAAAGTCGGACGTACTGTTGCCGAACTTCTTCATGTCGTCCATGCCGAGCTTGTGGCCCAGGCTCAGCATGACGTTCGCCATCGGCGTACCCGGCGCCGCGCGCAGGTGGAGGTTGCCGTCCAGCCCGCCGTTCGCGCCGCCAACCACGAACAGCGGACAACGCTTGTGGTTGTGGATGTTCGGATCCCCCATGGGCGACCCGTAGATGATCATCGTCCGGTCGAGCAGATGCGCATCTCCATCCATTGTGCTCCCGAGCTTCTCCAGGAAGTAGGGCAGCATGCCGATGTGGTACCGGTTGATCTGGGCGAAATCGGTGATGTTGCCCTCGTTGCCGCCGTGGTGCGAAGCGGGGTGGAAGGGTTTCTCGACGCCGCTCTCGGGGAAGATCCGGGCCGACGAGTCACGTCCCATCTTGAAGGAGAACACCCGGGTCACGTCGGACGCGAAGGCCAGCGCCTGCAGGTCGAACATGAGTTCCACATGCTCCCGGAACGAGTCGGGCACGCCGGCCGGCGCCTCGGGCAGTTCGCGCGCCTCGCCGCTGGCGTTCTGCGCCTCCACGCGTTCGATCCTCCGTTCGAGTTCGCGCACATGCTCGAGGTATCGGTCGAGGCGGACCATATCGGCCGGCCCCAGCTGGCGCTTCAGCTGTGAAACCCTGCCGGTGATGAAGTCCAGAATGCTCCTGTTCACTCGTCGGCGCGCCGCCCGCTGCTCCGGGCTGCCGCCAGCGCCGAACAGCTGGTCAAAGGCCACGCGCGGATCCCGCACCATCGGCAGCGGGTCGGTCGGCGACGCCCAGCTGATCGTGTCGGTGTAGACACAGGCGTACCCGTACGCGCACCCTCCCGACTGGTCCACATTCTCGATGCACAGCTGCATCGACGGGATCGGCGTGTCCTGTCCGAAGCGCTTCGCGAACATCTGGTCGAGCGATTCCCCGACGAAGATGTCGGACCCCTCCGTCTGACGGGGATGCGACTGGGTCAGGAAGGTCGCGCTGGAGCGGAAGTGGTCGCCGCCGATCTCCTTCGGCTTCCTGGCCTCGGCAGGCTCGATGTCCGTATCGCTGATGATCGTCAGGTAGTCCCGGAACGGCTCCAGCGGGCTGAGCGCACTCGGGCTCAGGTCGAAGTCGCGGCCGGTTGCCGCCGGCGACCAGTAGTTCCGGGTCCTGCCCCAGGCGTTGCTGCCAGCCGCTCCGTGCACCATCTCGATCGCGACGAGCCGCGTCGGGCCCTCGGCCGCCGCAGCCCAGCCCCGTCCGGCCGGGACCATTGCGTCGAGGAAGGGCAGCGAAATCGAGGCGCCGACGCCCTTGAGAAAGGTTCGGCGGGGAATCGCTGTGCCTGTGATGTATTGCATGATTGCTCCGTTCCTATCGGCTTATGGCCGTCGGTCGTCGTCCGTCCCGGGACTCGCCGGCTCTTCCACCACCAAATCCGGCCTCGACATGCGGAAGGGGTCGCTCAGCACCACCTCCTTCACGAAGGCCGCAAGCCGGTAGTCGTCTTCACCCACGGCCCTCGCCACCCGGCGCACCGCGGGCATGTCGTAGTACTCGATCCTCCGCCCCAGAGCGTAGGCCATGAGGTTTTCGGTGAATGTCCTCACCAGCGACTCCGGGCGCCTCAGCAGCGCCGAGCGCAGGTCCGCGGGCCCGTGCAGCGGGGTGCCGTCGTAGAGTTCGCCCAGCGTCTCGACGGGCGTGCCGGTGTCACGGATGCGCCAGGTCCCGGTTACGTCGAAGTTCTCGAGCGCGATCCCGATCGGGTCGATGAACCGGTGGCAGGAATTGCAGGTCGGATTGGCCGCATGCTGTTCGAGGCGCTCCCGCACCGTGAGGAAGCGGCCGTCACTGGCCTCCGCGGTCGCGTCGAGCTCCGGGACATCGGGCGGGGGCGGGGGCGGGGGCGTTCCCAGCAAGACTTCCATCACCCACTTCCCCCTCAGCACGGGTGAGGTGCGATTGGCGTGGGAGGTCAGGGTGAGGATACTGCCGTGGCCCAGAATCCCGCGCCTGGCGTCATCCGTGTACTGCACCGGACGGAAGTGTTCGCCGGCAACCCCGGGAATACCGTAGTGCCTGGCCAGCCTCTCGTTCATGTACGAGTGGTCCGCGGTCAGAACGTCCCACAGCGTGCCTCCCTCGCGCACCAGGGCGTTGAAGAAGGTCACGGTCTCGCGCCGCATGTCGCGCTTGAGCTGGTCGTAGAAGTCCGGATAGCGCAGCGCGTCGGGGTGGACCTTGTCCAGGTCCTGGAGGCGCAGCCACTGTGCCGCGAAACGCGTCCCCAGCGCTTCGGCGCGGGGGTCGGCCAGCATGCGCTCCACCTCGGCCGCGAGCGCGTCGGGGTCGGACAGCCGTCCCTCGGTTGCGGCATCCACAAGCGCCGCGTCGGGAAGACGTCCCCACAGGAAGAACGACAGCCGCGAAGCCAGTGCGACATCGCTGATGGGGCGCATTCCGCGCGGCGCCTCGGCGTCCGGAGAGGGCTCCTCGAAACGGAAGACGAAGTCGGGGCTGGCGAGGATTCCCTGGAGCGCGGTCCTCACCCCGATGTCGAACCCCCCCTCCGCCGCGCCCTGCTCGAACAGGCCCATCAGCGCATCGACCTCGGCATCGCGGACGGGACGGCGGAAGGCGCGCGTCCCCAGTTCACCGATGATCCGGCGCGCGCACTCCGGCTCGTCGGCAGCGTTGGCCGGACGGCAGGTCATCACCCTCTCCCACGCCGGCGTACGTGTCACGCCGGTGATGTTGAAGGGCCCGCCGATCGTGAGATCCCGCAGGTGCGGCACACCCGTGATCCCGTACGAATACCCGATCTTCTTGTCGGCGAGCGACCATTCGTGGGGCGAGGTCAGGTCCTCCACGGGCCCTTCGGTCACCTTGATGAAGGCGGCAGAAACGCGGTGCGGGCCGGCGGTGACAGGGATCCGGTTCGTCACGACCTCGACCCCGTTCGGATCCTGCCGGTGCATCCACCGGTCGAGCGGAATCAGCGCGACCCGCTCCCCGTCGATCGACACCTCGACCTCTTCGTCGAACGGCGCCGTCTGGCCGAAGAAGTTGCCGGTCGATTCGTGCTGGAAGGCGAGCCGGAAGAAGTACTCGCCATCAGCAATGAAGTTGTGAACGACCGAGATCCCGCCGCGGGTGCCGTACGGCGTGCCGGGCACGTGTTCGCGCTGCTCAGCGTACCGCGAAACCTCGTAAGTGGCCTCGGCCGGGGTCGCGTGGGCGTCGCCCAGGGCCAGCCGGCTCACCTCGCTTGCGGCCGTGAGGTACGATTCGAGCAGCGTGGCCGACAGGTTCTGCACGTCGGCGATGTTGTCGAAGCCGGCGCTGACGGTCTCGTTCGGAAGGTAGGCCGACGCGTCGATCTCGATGCCGAGAAGGTCGTGGATCGCGGCCGCGTACTCGGCCCGGTTGAGGCGCTGGAAGGTGCGGTTGCCAGGGTTCGGGTTGCGCGCGGCAGCGGCGTCGATGGTCTCTTCCATCCCGGTCACGAACGCCAGGACCTCGTCGTCCGGCGGCCGACTTACCCCCGGCGGCGGCATCATGCCGGCCCGCAGCTTGCGGATCATCTTCTCGGCGAGTGGCGCGTCGGCGACCGGGTTCGCAGAATCGAAGTCCTCGAGCGACATGTTGCCGAGCAGGCGCCGCTCGTTGTGGCAGCGAACGCAATACTGCTGCACGATATCCTCGGCCGGGGCGGCGGCACCGGCGGAAGCGGGCAATACGGCGGCCTGCCCCGGCCGGAACGACTCCGACGCTTTCCGCGCTGAGTCGGTCCCTGAGGGGAGGCTAAGTCCCAGTAAGACCGCCAGTACCAGGACAGGGACGGGTCTCGTCAGACCGGTGAGAACAACCTCCTGGTCGCAGTATCTGTATCTGGATACTGCCGCACGGGGGCCGGTTCCGCAAGGTCACCGGCGGCAGTGTCGTACGGGGTCCGGCGCCGGCGTCATCCGGGGCCCCGGCGCCGGTGTCGTGCGAGGCCTGGGACTGGCGTCGTCCGGAGTCCGCCGCTAGCCGCCGCCCGCCGCCAGGACCGCCGTGAACACCATGCGCTCCCCGTCGCGCAGAACCACGATCTCCACCTCGTCGCCGGGCTCGTGTTCGCTCAGCGCGTACATGTAGCCGTACACGTCCTCTATGTCGTGGTCGCCGAACTTCACGATGATGTCGCCGCCCTTGATCCCCGCCTGCGCGGCCGGGCTTCCGTCGCGAACGCCCGTGACGCCCATTCCGCCGGATTCGCGGGAATAATCGGGGATCGTCCCCAGGCGGACCTGGAACCCGCTCCGTGCCGGGCTGCCGTCCGTGGGTCCCGCGACCCCATGCGGGTTGCCGGCGCCCTCCACGGGGGTCAGCGACGCCAGGCCGGCGGTCGGGATCACTTCCCGGGCCACCGAGACCAGGAGATCGGTCACGCGGCTCATCCCCTCGGCGTTGACCAGCTCCCAGTCGTCCTCGACCCGGTGGTAATCGGGGTGCGTGTTGGAAAAGAAGTGGAGGACGGGAATCCCCTGCGCGTAGAAGGAGCTGTGGTCCGAGGCACCGAAGCCGTCGCTGTTGTAGCGCAGCGCCAGGGGGGACGCGGTCGCGGCGTTCGCACGGTCGAGGACCCCGGTCCACTCCTCCGCCGTCCCCGTGCCGAAGACGGTGAGCGCGTCGTCCACCACCCGGCCCACCATGTCGAGATTGAGCATGGCGATCGTGCCGTCCAGCGGGAACAGCGGCGCTTCCACGTAGTGCGCCGAACCCCACAGGCCGCGCTCCTCGCCCGTGAAGGCGATGAACAGGACGTTCTGCGCCAGTCGGGGACCCGCGGCCAGTTCCCGCGCGGCCTCGATGAGCACCGCGGTCCCCGACGCGTTGTCGTCGGCGCCGTTGTGCACCTCACCGACGGCGTTCGGTGAGAGCGAGCCCGCGCCGCCGAACCCGAGGTGGTCGTAGTGGGCGCCGATGACGAGGGTCTGGCCGCCGCGCGGATCCGAGCCGGGGAGGAGGGCCGCGACGTTGCGCGCCTCACGCCTGACCGGCTCGATCACCGTGACCAGGCTCGCCGATGAGCCCCGGGCGGCCGCCGCGCGGACCCGGTCGGCGGCGGCTCCCCGCACCGCGATGACGGGGATCGCGAGCGGGGCGCGCCGTTCGGCTTCCAGGGAAGGGAGCGGCCCGGAGCCGTCCAGCAGCACGATCAGCGCGGCCGCCCCCATGGCCGCCGCGCTCGAACCCACCCGGTGGGCGTCGGGCGCGGCCGCGTGGGGATGAGGCGCCGTGCCCTCGATCACCAGGGCGCGCCCCTCGAGCAGGCCGTGCGCCGCGCCGGCACCAGGGTCGCCGGTCTCCCCGGGAGCGTCCATGAGCTCGGCCCGAACGCGGGTGGACGCGGAAAAGCCGTAGGGGATCCAGTCTTCTCGCAGCGCGAAGGGAGTGCCGTCAGCGCCGGCCAGCGTGAAGGCGTTCGCGGCCCCCGCCGCGCTTCCCGTGCGGACCATCCAGGCCTGGAACCATGTGCCTCCGTCTCCGGCGGGCCGAAGGCCGAGCGCACGAAACTGCGCCGCGATGTACTCGCCCGCGCACCGTTCGCCGCGCGTGCCCACGGCACGACCCTCCAGAAGGTCGTCCGCGAGGTACCGCACGTGCGCCAGGGGACCCTGAAGGTCCCCGATCAGGGAGACGGGGTCGGGGCAGCGCCACGCGGACTGTTGCGCGACGAGGCGGGGCGGGGCGGCGGACGCTGCCAGGACCAGCAGCACGGCACCGACGATCAGACGGCGTAACATAACGATGCTCCCTGGGGCTGGAACGGTGGCCTCCACGATGCTCCCACTCCGGAGTTCAGCGAATAATCGCCAGGGGCAGGAGTACGACGTAGCCGACCACAAGGAGGACGGGGGCCAGGGTGATGGATCCCAGGCTCAGCACATAGTATCCCGCGGCGACCGTGGCGAGTCCCGCGAACGCAAACCACAGGTTGGCCCTGGAGAACCGAAGGGATGCTTCGGCCGCGGCCGTCTTTCTTCTTCGAGCCATGTTCGGACGCTACCGAGACGGTCCGCGCCGGTCAACCGGCGGTTCCCCGCGGGCTCTTCCGGGCTCTTCGTCCGCCACCACCCAGAACGGGGGTGCGTCCGGCGGCTCGCCTGCCCTCAACCGGGCCATCTGCTCGCGCCGATACCGCCTGCGGACGAGGAACATCGCCGTGAGGGCCGTGGCAAGCACCGCCCAGAACAAAGCGGAATCAGACAGCACGATCAGCCAGCCGTACCGTCTCTTCACCCATCTCCGCCAATCGGATTCGAGCTGGGCGGGCGTCGCGCCATACACGCCCCTGAGCGCCGCGTCGTACGAGCGCCGCCGCTTCCATTCGGCAAGGAAGGTCTCGAGACCGCGCCTGCCGCTGGATTCCACCAGGTACTGGATCACGGAAGCCGAGAGCAGATAGGCCAGTTCCGCGGGAACGCGCTCGCGGGGCCACCCGAGCGTGAGCGAGTCCAGCGGCGGACCGTCGCCGAAGACCAATGCCATGCCCAGCTTCCTCGCGCCGCCGTCGAGCCACGCGCCCGCCGTCCATTCCGCGTATCCCTCGTTGAACCAGCGCGGGATGCGCAGGCTGCCCATCTCGTGCGCGAGGGCCAGGTGCGCCCACTCGTGGCGCAGGATCCGCGCCTCGTCCAGGGGAGAAGCTGGCCAGAATCGTCCACCCGGGATGATCATCTCCATGCGCTCGGGGATCGCCACCGCGCCCGCCCACTCCGGGACCCTCCCGCCCACCAGCGAGTCCATCACTTCGCGGGTCGGTGCCACAGTCAGCACAACGCGCATGCCCGTCTCGCGCAGACCCGGCAGCTGTTCCAGCTCGTCGAGCGTCGCCAGTGCCCTGGAAGCCCTCAACGAGTCCGTCCCCTGGTAGCGCGCCGTCAGGGACGAGCCGGCCAGGACCCGCCACGCGTAGTCTTCCTGATTCGCCGTCCGGAGCGCGGGTCCCGCTCCGGTCAGCGCGACCAGCAGCGCCAGCACGACCCGGACCCTCACAACGCCGGCCCCCCACCCTGCAAAGCGGCCCACTCCCTGACCGCCGCCAGATCCTCGGGCAGGCCGGACTCGAAAACCAGGGTTTCACCAGACACCGGGTGATCGAACTGCAGCCTGTGCGCGTGCAGGAACTGCCGTGCCGTGCGCTTTGCCAGCGCCGCCGCCCATGGGCGCTGCGGCCCCGCGACCCCGCGCTCCCGGCCGGCGCCGTAGAGGGCGTCGCCCACGACCGGGTGTCCGATCGACGCCGCGTGTACACGGATCTGGTGCGTGCGTCCGGTCCCGAGTGCCACTTCGCACATGCTCGCCGCGGGCCACTGCTCCAGATGGCGGAATCGCGTCCGCGCCGGCCGTCCCTCCGGCACCACCGCCATGCGCAGACGGTGCCTCGGATGTCGCCCGATCGGCCGGTCGACGACCGTCGGAGAGGTCCCGAGGGTGCCCCAGACGGCGGCCAGGTATGTGCGTTTCACGTCGCGCGCCTTGAGCGCGGCTGCGAGCCCCTGGTGCGCGCGGTCGCTTTTGGCCACCACCATCAGGCCGGACGTATCCATGTCGAGGCGGTGCACGATTCCCGGCCTCAGCCTGCCCCCGATGCCGGACAGGTCGCCGACGTGGTGGAGGAGCGCGTTGACCAGGGTGCCGTCGGGGTGTCCGGGCGCGGGATGCACCACGAGCCCGGGCTGCTTGTCCACGACGACGATATCCCCGTCCTGAAAGACGATCTCGAGCGGGATGTCCTGGGCCGCCGCGTCCAGCGGCACCGGATCGGGAACCTCGACCTCCACCAGCTGGCCGGCGTCGATCCGGTCCGACTTCTTCGGGCGGGCGCCGTCCACCCGCACGCGTCCCTCTTCCAACAGCGCCTGGATTCGGCTGCGAGACAAATCGAGCCTGGTGGCCAGATAGAGGTCCAGCCGCCCGCTCGCCCCGGCGCCTGCCCGCCACCTGTGGGTCCCGGCCCCCCCGGCCGCGGGACCTCCGCCCGACTCCGGACTCACGAGTGGCGGGAAAGCCCGAGTTCGGCTGCCTCCCCGTCCAGCACGGCCTCGCTCCGGAATTCGAAATCGCCGTCCATGCCCTGCCCGACGCGCACGGCCACCGCCAGGGTTTCCCGCGCGATCACCGCCTCATGCTCCCGCACGGCCTCGCATACCGCCCCGGTGCCCTCCACCGCCAGGCGGATCCGGTCGGTGATGTCGAGCCCCGACTCCCGCCTCAGGCGCTGCACGCGGTTCACCAACTCGCGCGCGAGGCCTTCGCGGCGGAGTTCGTCGGTCAGGACGGGGTCGAGCGCCACCGTGTAGCGTCCTTCCGACCGCACGATCCACCCCCCGCGCGCCTCCTCCAGGACCTCGATCTCGTCGCCGCCGACCTGGTGCGACTCCCCGTCCACCTCGACCCGCACCGTCCCCCCCGCGCGCACCACGCCCAGCTCTTCGGTGCCGAGCTCCCGGATCTGCCGCGCGGCCTCCTGGGTGAGCCTGCCGAACCGACGGCCCAGTGCGCGAAAGGCGGGCCGCGGCACGAGCGTCACCAGCGCGTCCGACGAGGCGGTGAATTCGACCTTCCTGACGTTGATCTCGTCGACCAGAAGCGCGAGCACCTCGTCCGCGGGCGCTCCCCCCGGCACAACCGCCAGCAGGCGGCCCAACGGCTGCCGCACCCGGATTCTCACCTGTTCCCGTGCCGACCGGGCGAGCGTGCTGAGGCTGCGAACATCCGCCATTTGCGCCTCCAGCACCTCGTCGATCATCGCCGGATCGGCCTCCGGAAACCGCTCGGTGTGGCTCGACCGCCCGGTCAGTGCCCGGTGGAGCCAGTCGGAGACGAACGGCGTGATCGGTGCGATCAGGAGCGCCACCGTGCGAAGCGCCTCGTGCAGCGTCGCGAAGGCGGCCGCCGAGTCCGCCGCGTCGGTGTTCCCCCAGAAGCGGGGGCGGGCCCGGCGCACGTACCAGTTCGACAGCTCCCCGTCCACGAACGCCGCCACCGCGCGATAGGCACGCGTCGGGTTGTAGCCGTCGATCTCGGACCGCACGACGGCCACCAGACCATGCAGGCGCGAAAGCAGCCAGCGATCGAGCGGCGGACGATCCGGGACATCCGGGGCCGCCGCGTTCGCGCCCGAATCGGACCCCCCGGCCCCCGGCGCCCAATCCTCGACGTTCGCGTAGAGCGCGAAGAAGCGGTACGTGTTGAGCAGCGTGTCGAAGAAGCGGGCCGCCGACTCCTTGACGCCCTCCGGGTCGAAGCGGGTGGGCAGCCACGGGTTGCTTACCGTGACCATGTACCAGCGCACGCCATCGGCCCCGTGATCGGCCACCGCGTCCCACGGATCCACCACGTTCCCCCTGGACTTCGACATCTTCCGCCCCTCGGCGTCCAGGATGAGGTCGTTGACGATCACGTTGCGGAAGGCGGGCCCCAGGCCCAGCATCGTCGAGATCGCGTGCAGCGAATAGAACCAGCCGCGCGTCTGGTCCACCGCCTCGCAGATGAAGTCCGCCGGGAAGTGCCGCTCGTACAGCTCCCGGTTTTCGAAGGGATAGTGCCACTGGGCCCAAGGCATGGCGCCCGAGTCGAACCACACGTCGACGACCTCGGGCACGCGGCGCATCGTGGCCCCGGTCTCGGGACAGGTCCACGTGATCTCGTCGATGAACGGCCTGTGCGGATCGAAGTCCTCCGGCAGCCCGCCGGCCTTCTCGGCCAGCTCCGCGAAGCTCCCGATCCACTCGGTCCGCTCGGGGTCGTCCTCCGACACCCACACGGGCAGCGGCGTCCCCCAGTAGCGGTCCCGGGACAGCGCCCAGTCGACGTTGCCCTTCAGCCACTCGCCGAAACGTCCCTCTCCGACTTCGGGCGGATGCCACGACACCCGCGCGTTGTTCTCCAGCAGGTCGTCCCTGAGCGACGAGGTGCGGGCGAACCAGCTGTGCCGGGCCATGTACACCAGCGGCGTGTCGCAGCGCCAGCAGTGGGGGTAGGAGTGGGTCTCGCGCGTCGATCGGAAGACCAGCCCACGCTCCTTCAGGTCCGCGAGGAGCAGCTCGTCGGCATCCTTGAAGAACACGCCCCCGACGAGCGGCAGGTCGGCGGCGAACGTCCCGTCGGGCTGCACGGGCTCGAGAACAGCCAGGCCGAAATCCTTCCCCGCCTGGTAGTCGTCGGCGCCGTACGCGGGCGCCATGTGCACGATCCCGGACCCCTCCTCGTCGGACACGAAGTCGCCGGGCACGATCTCCCAGGCTTTCCCCTTCGCCGCGTCGGCCGCAATGAGTTCGAACGGGCGCCGATAGCGCGCGCCGATCAGCTCGGCCACATCCACCGTCCGGCCGATGTGCTCGCCGCCGAAGAGCGCCTCCGCCCGGCTTCCCGCCAGAATCAGGCGCCTGCCGTCGTGCACGACCTCGACGTATTCGATCGCGGGATTCACCGCCAGCGCCACGTTGGACACCAGCGTCCACGGCGTCGTGGTCCACACGAGCAGGTGGCGTCCGGATCCGTCGAGGAGTTCGAGGGTGACCCAGAGCGACGGATCCTTCACGTCGCGGTATCCGAGCGAGAGTTCGTGCGAGGAGAGCACGGTCTGGTCGGAGGGGCACCATGGCACCACCTTGTGGCCCCGGTACAGCAGCCCCCGGTTCGCCATCTGCTTGAGCAGCCACCACCCGGTTTCCACGTATTCCGCGTGGAAGGTCACGTACGGCCGCGAGTAGTCCAGCCAGTACCCGATCCGTTCCGAGAAGCGTTCCCACTCGTCCTTGTAGGTGAACACCGACTCGCGGCAGCGCTCGTTGAACCAGGCGATCCCCCGCTCCTCGATCTCGCGCTTGTCCTCGATACCGAGCTGCTTCTGCGCCTCGATTTCGACGGGCAGGCCGTGCGTATCCCACCCCGCGATGCGCGTCACGTGCTTCCCCAGCATGGTCTGGTAGCGGCACACCAGGTCCTTGATGGCCCGGCTGATGATGTGGTGCAGACCCGGGCGGCCGTTCGCGGTGGGCGGACCCTCGAAGAAGACGAACGGCTCCCCGTCGCGAGTGGCGTCGAGGGTGCGCTGGAAGGTGTCTTCCGCGCGCCAGGTGTCGAGCACTACCTCCTCGAGCGCGACGCGCGAACGGGGCACGGCGGGGTAGCGCATCGGGGCGGTCACGAGCTGTCCCCCGCGCCGATCTTTCCCAGCACGCCGGTCACCACGGCGGTCAGCTTCGGCTCCGCCGCCTGGGCGGTGGCGATGATCGTCGGCACATCGGCCTCTTCCAGCGCGTCCGGAAGGCACTGGTCCGTGATGATCGAGAAGGCGAGCACCCGCATGCCCATGTGGCGCGCCGCGATCACTTCGGGCACGGTGGACATGCCCACCACGTCCGCGCCCATGGCCCGGAGCATGCGGTATTCGGCCCGCGTCTCGAGCTGCGGGCCCACGACTGCGACGTACACCCCGCGGCGCAGCGGCACTGCGGCGGCCATGGCCACCTCGAGGGCCGCCTCCTGCAGCCCGGCGTCGAAAGGCGCCGACATGTCGGGAAAGCGTGGCCCGAGTTCGTCCAGGTTGGGGCCGACAAGCGGGCTGGACCCCATCAGGTTGATGATGTCGTCCAACACCATCAGGTCACCGGGTCCCCACAAGGGGTTCATGCCGCCGCACGCCGCCGAGAGGATCAGCGTGTCCGCCCCGAGCAGCTTCATGACGCGGATCGGAAAGACGATCTGCTTCAGCGAGTACCCCTCGTAGCGATGGAACCGGCCCTGCATGGCCACGACGGGAACGCCTTCGAGCGTGCCGAGCAGCAGCCTGCCCTCGTGGGTCTCGACAGTGGAGACGGGAAAGTGGGGCAGATCGGGGTACGCGACCGAGGCCTGCACGTCGATGGCGCCGGCCAGGCCGCCCAGGCCGGTGCCCAGGACGATTCCCACCCGGGGAACCGGTCCTCCGAGGGCGCGAACCGCCTGCGCCGCCTCGTGAAGACGCGTCATCTCGCTTGGCGTCATTTCGGTCGTTTCTCCCGGCAGCCTGGTCCCAGGCGCACCATGATGTCGAGCGGGCGGTTGCCCAACAAGGGAACGCCCCGCCAGCCACTCGGCCGGCGGGGCGTTCCCGCGTGTCGGGCGACCGAGCGCGCTAGTTGGTTCTGAAGGTAATCGGAAGCGATATCCAGACGGGAACCGCCTTGTCCCGGTTGAGCGCCGGCGTGAACCGGAAGACCGGCGCCACGCGCAAGGCGGCGGCGTCGAGAGCCTCGTGCCCGGAGGTCTCCTGCACCAACTGGTTCTGCACTGCGCCGTTTTCGTCGATGAACATCCACACCTGGACGGTGCCGCCGATCCCGGCGTCGCGCAGCAGCGGCGGGTATTCGCGTTCCAGCGCGCGCATGACCTCGGCGGCGTTCGTGTAGTCGGGTTCGACCGTATAGGGAACGAACACCGGCGCCGCGGAGACGTCCAGCGCAACCTCGCCGGGCGGCTCCGGCAGGTCACTGACGGAGAGGGACGTGAAGGTGGTCGGGGCAATGGTGATGTCGGTCTCGATGTCCGTGGGGGCGATCACCGGGGTCGCGGGTCTGGCGATGGCCTCGGGCTGAGGCGGCAGTTCGACTTCCGGGGGCAGGTTGATCACCTCGGGCGGTTCGCCGTTCAGGCTCAGGTCCGGCGGTTCCGCGAATTCCAGGTAGGCAAAGAACCCGAAGTGAACCATGGTGGCCGCGATCATGGAGCTCCAGAACCAGGACGAGAACGAGTTCTTGAAGCGGCCGTTCGCACTCTCGGTCCGGGTCGGCTCCTGCGGGGTGACTTGCTCGTTCATCGTCTCTCGCTCCTTGTGCGGCAATTGTCGACACCTGCGTAGTGCTACCGCTCCCGGGAGCGAATCGTTCCGTCGAGCCGGGCCGGCCCGATCACCGGGGACGGACGCGAGCAGGAGCGGTGGTTCCGCGCCGGCGGGTCGCTCGGCGGATTCACCCGGGTCGCTCGCCCAGCAGCGTCGTGCCGAGGCGCACCATCGTGCTCCCCTCCTCCACCGCGATTTCGTAGTCGTTGGACATGCCCATCGACAGTTCGCGCCCTTCCATTCCCGGGGTGCCGGCGGCGGCCTCCATCACCTCGCGCGTCTTGCGGAAGGTGGACCTCAGCGCGGCTTCGTCGGCCACGAAAGGCGCCATCGTCATGAGGCCCAGGACGCGCAGTCCCCCCAGCGCGGCCACCGCCCCGACCCCGTCCAGCGCTTCCGCCTCCGGGAAGCCCCCCTTGGTGGCTTCGCCGGACACGTTGAGCTGGACGAGCACGGGCACGCGCCGCCCCTCGGCCTCGCCGAGACGCGACAGCTTCTCGGCGAGGCGCAGCGAATCCACGCTGTGCACGAGTCCCGCAAGGCGGGCCGCGGGGCCCGCCTTGCGGCGCTGCACGTGCCCGATCATGTGCCAGTTGACGGGGAGATCGTTCAGTACGGCGCGCTTGCGCTGGAGCTCGTCCACGCGGTTCTCGCCGATGTCCCGCAGCCCCGCGTCGGCGACCGCCTCCACCGCGCACGCGGCGTGACCCTTGGTGACCGCGACGATCCTCACCCCGGCAGGATCGCGTCCGCTGCGCTCGGCGGCGGCCGCGATCCGGTCGAGCACGCGTGGCAGCCGCGCCTGGATGCCGCGATAGTAAACATCCTTGTTTACCATTTTCGTCCCGTTTCCAAGCCGTGTCGCGGGGACACCCGCGCCGGGGCCCTGCCGGCGCGGGTGTCGACCACAAGGAACGCCCCGCCGGCCGCGCGGCCGGCGGGGCGTTCCCGCTTCCCGGTCAGCCGGTAGAGCTACTTGGTAGTGAAGGTAATCGGCAGCTGCACCCAGACCGGCACCGCCTTATCGCGGTTGAGGGCCGGGGTAAACTTGAATACCGGCGCCACGCGCAAAGCCGCGTCGTCCAGCGCGGTATGTCCCGAACTCTCCTGCACCTGCTGGTTGCGGACGACCCCCTGCTCGTCGATGAAGAACCAGACCAGGGTCGTGCCTCCGATTCCGGCGTCACGCAGCAGCGGCGGGTACTCGCGCTCCAGGGCGCGCATGACCTCGGCGCCATTCGTGTAGTCCGGCTTCACCGTATACGGAGTAAAGACGGGCGCGGCGGAGATATCGGTCTCCACATCGTCGGGCGGCGGCGGCAGATCCTCGACCGAGACCGACTCGAACGTCGTCGGCGC
Source organism: uncultured Gemmatimonadaceae bacterium (assembly GCA_964602175.1). Lineage (GTDB taxonomy): Bacteria > Gemmatimonadota > Gemmatimonadetes > Longimicrobiales > Gaopeijiaceae > Bin94. Next base: position 23,546 of record CAZRQE010000032.1, read on the forward strand.
TATGGTGATGTCGGTCTCGATCTCCGCGGTCGCGACCACCGGCGTCGCGGGCCGGGCAATCGCCTCGGGCGGCGGCGGGATCTCGATCTCGGGCGGTAGCTCGATGGCTTCGATTTCGTCCATCGACAGGCTGACGTCGTCGGGCGTCATCTGCGGCCAGAAGGCGAAGATGGCAAAATGGAGCACCGTCGCCGCGCTCATCGAGCCCCAGAACCAGGACGAAAACGACTTCTTGAATACATCGTTGGCGCTGTCCTGAACGGCCGATTCCATGATTGGTTGCTCGCTCATCGTCTCTCCCTCGTCATGCTCTGTTCAAGCTCGGTCGCGAATACGACCCGGACTATGCCCGCTGCGACCAACTCCTGCTGCAGCTGGTCGATGAATCGATAAGGAACACCGCGATCCGACCGAACCGAAATCACCAGTTCGCGGTTTTCCCGGTACATCGGCGCCACCAGGACGCGGACCTCGTCCATCGGACGGTACACATCGTTGATGTAGATGTCACCGTTGGATTCGACCCAGATATTGAGAATGTTCTTCTGCTTCTGGTCGATCTTCTCCGTGGCTTCCGCGGAAGCCCAGTCGATCTGCCGGTTGCGGTCCTTCTGGAAGACCGTCGAGACCATGAAGAAGATCAGCAACAGGAACGCGATGTCGGCCATGGAGGACGACGGGATTTCCTGCGACGCCTTCTGCTTACGCTCCAGTCCACCGCCTTTCAGGCCCATTGCGCTCTACTCCAGGAGTTGGAGGGAGATGCGTTCGGCGCCCGCGCTCTGCAGGGCGTCGAGTACATCGATCATGAAGCGGTACGGAGCGTTCGGATCCGTCTTTACCGCGGCGATCAGATTCTCGTTCTGCGCCACATCCTGGCGCCAGATCGACTCCACATCGTCGGGGCGAACCGTCTGCTCCTGCTGGCTCTCGCCCCGGCGGATGTTCACAGCCCCCGTGGGCGTGACGATGATGTGGAGAATGTTCTTCTGGCTGACCTCGACCTCGGACTCGCTCTCGGGAAGGAGGATTGCGAGCCCCTTGTCCTTCGGGAAGGTCGTCGTGACCAGGAAGAAGATGAGCAGGAGAAACGCGATGTCGGCCATCGACGAGGACGGGATCTCGTCGGAGACCTTGGATTTCTTGTTGCCGAGAACCGCCATGGGGTTTTCTCCCGTGTGGTTGTCCAAGTTCCCTGTTTGTGTTCTACCGTCAAAAGGTCGCGGAGTTCCGCGCCCGGATGGGACGCCGTCCGCGCCTGCCAAAACGCTCTAGGAAAGAACCTGCAACTTCCCTTCCTTTTCCAGATCCCACGCGATGTTGAGGATCTTCTGCGTACTCTGCTCCATGTCCACGATCAGGGTGTCGATCCGCGCGACGAAGTAATTGTAGCCGATATTGACGGGGATCGCGATAGTGAGCCCCGCCGCGGTGGTCAGCAGCGCGACCTTGATGCCCCCGGCGACCAGCGCCGGGTTCACGTCGCCGGCGGAAGCGATCGATTCGAAGGCCACGATCATGCCGGCTACCGTGCCGAGAAAGCCCATCAGCGGCGCGACGTTGGCGATCGTGGCCAGAATCACCAGGCCGCGCTCCAGGAAGCTGAGCTCGATCGCGCCGGTCGTGGAGATCACCTGCTCGAGTTCGCCCCTGTTGAGCGTGAGGTTGCGGATCCGGCGGAGCCCGGCCAACAGAATGGCCGCCGCAGGGCCCGGAGTGGTCGCAGCGACCTCGGCCGCTTCGTCCAGCCGCCCGGACATGGCCGCCTCTTCAACCTGTTCGATCACCGCAACCGTCTTCCGGTGCGCCACCATCAAGGTCCAGAACTTCGCGATGATGACCCCGAGACCGATGAGTGAGCAAAGGACGAGCGGGTACATCATCAGGCCGCCGTCCGCGAAAAGTGTGAGTAGACCGTAGCTGTCGCCCAACGCTGGACTCCCTGGTCAGCAGTGTTCGCAAGTGGATGGATGTACCGGCGGGAATGTAGGATGCCGGACCCACGACGTCAACGAAGTCCCGATCACCGGCGGGACAGCAAGGTCGGCGCTTGGCGGACCGCCTTCGCAAGGCTTGAGCCCGGCCACGTCCGCTTCCCGTATTCGTTATCGTTGACGGGTCATGAACGGCTTCCTCCAGCAGCTGCAGTTTCTCCGGCCGGGGTGGAACGACCTGGTCGAAATCCTCATCGTTTTCCTGCTCGTCTATCGGCTGCTCCTGCTCCTGCGGCAGACCCGGGCGATGCAGATGCTCCTGGGCGTCCTGCTGCTGGCGGGGCTCTATCTCCTGGCCGTAATCCTGGACTTCTCGCTGATTCGCCGCCTTATCGAGGCGCTCCTCCAGTACGGTGCCATCGCGGCGCTGGTGGTCTTCCAGCCGGAGATGCGGGCTGCGCTGGCGCGGCTGGGCCAGAGCCGTCTCGTGAACGTGCTGAGCGCCGGCCGCAAAGAGCGCATCGTGGACCACCTCGTGGAAAGCGCCGAACAACTGGCCCGCTCGGGAGTGGGCGCGATTCTGGCCGTGCAGCGCGAAACGGGGCTGCGCGAGTACGCGCGAACGGGAAAGCGCGTCGGCGCGGTCGTCTCGCCCGAGCTCCTCGGCACCATCTTCGCGCCGAGTTCACCGCTGCACGACGGCGCGGTGATCATCGTCGGCGACACCATTCAGGCCGCCGCCGCCATCCTGCCCCTCACGCAGAATCCGGTTGCCGACAAGTCGATGGGCACGCGTCACCGGGCGGCCATCGGGCTCAGCGAGGAAACCGACGCGATCGTGATCGTCATCAGCGAGGAAACCTCCCGCATCTCCGTCGCGATCCGGGGCCGTCTCGACGTGGGCATCGACGGCGACCGGCTCCGCGACATCCTGGAGCTCTCGCTTCCGAGGTCGGCGACCGCCCCGCTGGGTCCGTCGACCGTCCTGGACCCGGTCTAGCCAGGAGCGGGGG
>CAZRQE010000033.1:0-11131 GCA_964602175.1 uncultured Gemmatimonadaceae bacterium
CGACCGTGCCGGCCGCGTCGGCCTTGTTCGTCCCGATCACCCCCGACGGCCCCCGCTTCGCCCACCCCACGACGTACTCGCCCGGGACGACCTCCGTACCACCGGCCCGCGTCAGCACGCGGCCGCCCTCGTTCGGCACGATCCCCGCGCGCTCGTCGAAGGGCACGCCCGGCACCGGCGCGCCCCGGTATCCCACGGAGCGGATCAGCAGCCCGCACGGGAGCGTCTCCACCATGCCGGTGCCCTCGGCGCGCTGGTAGCCGTCCTCCTGCGCGACCAGGCGGTTCCGCTCCACGCTCACGCCGCACACCCTGCCGCCCTTGCCCACCACTTCGATCGGGGAGACCAGGAAACGGAAACGCACGACCCGGTCCCCGTCCCCCGGCTTGCTCTCGGCGTAACCGCGCAGCGTGTTCATGTTGCGCTGGCGCACCGCGTTGTCCTCGATTTCGGCCGCGCTCGCGTCGTCCAGCTCCAGTTCGGCGGCGTCCACCTCGGCCGAGACCCCGTCCAGGCGGCCGAATTCCCGCAGTTCCGGGTTGGTGAACGAGGCCTGCGCCGGACCCCGGCGACCCAGCAGCGTGACCCGCCTCACCCGGCTTTTTCGCAGCGCCGCCAGGGCGTGATCTGCGATGTCGGTGGTCGCCAGGCGGTCGGGCCGGAGCACCAGGATGCGCGCCACGTCGATCGCGACGTTGCCGTTCCCGACGACCACCACGTCCTCGCAGTCGAGATCGAACGACTCGTTCCGGAAGTGCGGGTGGGCGTTGTACCAGCCCACGAAGCGCATCGCGGCGTGGCTTCCGGCCAGGTCCTCTCCCGGGATGCCCAGGCGGCGGTCGCTCTGCGCCCCGACCGCGTAGACGATCTGGTCGTAGCGGGCGCGCAGGTCCTTGAGCGTCACGTCTTCGCCGAGCGTGACGTTGCCGAAATAGCGGACCTCGTCCCGGGCCAGCAGCTTCGCGTAGACGCGCGCGACCGACTTGATGGCCTGGTGGTCCGGGGCCACGCCGTCGCGCACGAGCCCGTAGGGCGCGGGCAGGTTGTTGATCATGTCGATCGCGACGGGGTCGTCACGCTTCAACAGCGCCTCGGCCGCGAAGAATCCGGCCGGCCCTGCTCCAATGATCGCGATGCGCGTCGGCGATGTCGTCACGGTATCGGGGGTCCCTGGGCGCTGTGCGGCACGTGTGCGGTTGACCGGTGCCACGCGCACAGGCGAGCTTCCGGTCGCACCATGGAAAACACACTGATTCGAGGAACGAAGATAATGACTGGGAACACGGGGCATGCATCGCTCCATCAGGCGATCCTCGCGGCGACGCTACTCGCGGTGGCCGCCTGCGGTGGAGGCGACTCCGGCTCCGCAGGGTCGGGGGAAGCGTCGGACGGAGACATGAATCCGGCCTCGGCAGCCGGCACCGAAGCCATCGACCTGCTCGCCGGGCTCGATCCGGCGCTCCTGCCGGAGGGCGTGACGGTCGCCATGGTCGAGCAGGGACGCGACCTCTTCAACGGCGGAGGAATCTGCTATACCTGTCACACGGTCGAGGCCACCGGCGGTCCGCTCGCGCCCGATCTTACGGACGATACGTGGATCAACGTGGACGGCGAGTATCAGTCGATCATAGAGCTGGTCAAGACCGGGGTCTCGCAGCCCATCGAGCACCCTGGGGCGATGCTGCCGCGTGCAGGCATGCCCCTGACCGACGAGCAGGTGGAGGCTGTTTCCGCCTACGCGTACATCCTGAGCAGACTGTAGGACATCCCGGCGGACCCGCTCAGACACACTAGCAGTCGAAGAGGTCCCCCTGGGCTCCTCCGTGCCTGCGGAAGGCCTTCGTCGAAAGCCGCGGCGCCTTCCCGTCCAGCCCGAGCTTGCTTGCGGTGGCGCGGAAAAGCTTCCCGATCTGCTTCGCGTATTGTCCCTGACCCTGGAAACGGGTGTGAAACCCGGAGTCGTTCAGCCTGCCGCCGCGCACCTCCCTGATCCTGTGGAGGACCTTGGCCCTCCGGTCCGGGAAATGGGCCTCCAGCCAGTTCCTGAAGTGGTCGGCCACCCCCAGCGGCAGCCTCAGGAGCAGAAAGGACGCGTAGACGGCACCGGCCTCCGCGGCCGCCTCCAGGATGGCGGGGATCTCCTCGTCGTTCAGTCCGGGAATCACCGGGGCTACGAACACGCCGACCGGGATCCCCGCGGACGAGAGCTGCCAGACCGCGTCGAGCCGCCTGGCCGGGATGGAAGTGCGGGGCTCCATCACGCGTTGCAGTTCGTTCTTCAGGGTGGTCACCGACAGGGTCACGTTCACGCAGTCGTGCGCTGACAGGTCTTGCAGCACATCCGCATCCCGGGTCACGAGATGGTTCTTGGTCACGATGGCCACCGGGTTGCGGAAGTCCCTCAGCACCTCCAGACACCCTCGGGTGAGGCCCAGGCGCCGCTCCACCGGCTGGTAGGGGTCGGTGACACCCGACATGCCGATCAGCCTGGGCCGCCAGGAACTCGCCGAAAGCGCCTCCCGCAACAACTCGGGTGCTCGGTGTTTCACCAGGATCTTCCTCTCGAAGTCCAGGCCTGAGGAAAAGCCGAGGTATTCGTGTGTAGGGCGCGCGTAGCAGTAGACGCAGCCGTGCTCGCAGCCCCGGTACGGGTTGACCGACGCGTCGAAGGGAATGTCCGGACTTCGGTTTGTCGCTATGATCTCCCTCGTGGCATCGTTGAGGAACTCGGTGCGGGGAGGTTCACGGGCGAGGTCCTCGGGGTCGATCTCCGCGTGAACCGTTTCGAAACGATTGGGAGGATCGTAAGGTACGGCACGTCCCCTGAGCCGATGGCGGATCGAACGGCCCGCCCGAGGACGGCCCGGATCCCTCCGGAGTTTGACAGTTGGCATCCGCATGTCCCAATTTCGGACTTTATTCGGCTTTTGGCAAGGAGATCGTTCCGAATGACGCTGGAAGAGCTCGAAAAGAGACTGAACAGCCTGGCCGACCGCACGCTGCGATACCACTACATCATCCAGCTGGGCCGGCGGCTGCCTCCGATGCCGAGCGAGCTTAAGACGGAGGAGAATCAGGTGCGCGGATGCATGAGTCCGGCCTGGCTCGCCGGTGGCCTGGAAGACGGTGACCCTCCGGTCCTGCGTTTCGTCGGGGATTCGGAGTCCGTCATCGTGAAGGGACTCTTCGCGATCCTGGCGGAGGTCTACAACGGCCATCCGCCGGAAGAGGCCCTGGCGGTGGACCTATCCGATGTCTTCGAGCGGCTCAGACTGGGTGAGGCGCTGAGCCCGAACCGGCGCAACGGGTTCTATTCGATGGTCGAGAAGATCCGCAGGGTGGCCGCCTCGCTCGCCTGAGATGGTCCGTCAGACGGCCTCGATCTCGTAGCCGATACGCCAGTTGGTCATGTTCTCGGGGTCGTCCGAGCCCTCGTCGCCGGGCTGAATCACGGCGACATGGTCCCCGATGGGGCCCGTGAACGTCCTCCGGTAGGTGTCCAGCTGGTCGTTGGCGCTGAACTGGTCGAGCTCCTCGCCCCGCAGTTCGACGACCAGGTGATCGGTCACCTCGCCCTCGAAGAGCACCTTGTCGAGGTTTTTCAGGCGGTTCCACCTCGGACGGTCCGAGATCGAGTAGTGCCCCTGTCCGGGCATCCGGGTCTCCTGAACCTGACCGCCGTGGTTGTCGGTGATCACCTTCGCCCAAAAGACGAACTCGCCCTTCTCCTTGAAGAACGGCTCCAGGTTGTCGAGGATCTGCAGCCACCGCAGCGTAACCCTGATCCGCGTTCCGCCCTGTCCAGTCATTTCCGCCTAGCTCCTTGGTTGTGGGCCCGAGACACCCGGGCAACGGTCGGCGTCAAGGTACGACAAAACGGGGTCACACGTCCAGACCCCATTCGCTTATGAAGGTCTCGGGCTGTACCCCCAGACCGTCCGCTACGCGCGTGATGTAGTTGAAGAACGCGACGACCTGCACGGCGTCGTGGATCGCCCGGTCGCTCAATCCCTCGCGCCGGAGCCGGTCTAGGTCGGCCGGCGTCGTGTCCGTGCGTTTGCGCGTCAGCCTGGTCGCGTAGTCGCACAGCGCCCGGTCGGCCGGCGACAGCGGCGCCTCACGCCAGTCGGCCACGATCCGGTGCACCAGCGCATCGCCCTCCTCTTCGCCCATGCCCATGGTCTCGACCTCTTCCCGGAGGTCATGCGCGTGCGCCTGGGTTCAGTAGAAGCAGTCCAGTTCGGCGGAGACCACCGTGGCGAGGAGTTCGCGCTGGAATCGGGACAGGGGAGAAGGCCCGAACATGATGGCTCCGTACTGTGCCATGGTGGCCCTGAGCACCGGCGCATTCAGGCTCATCACCTGCACGATGTTCCAGACGCGCCCGGAGCGCGCCACCGCCGCGTCGAATTCCCGTCGCAGGAGCCCGGTGGCCTCCGCGGGGGGGATTTCCTCTATCCAGGCCATGGTACAGTCTTCCGCGTTACGTAACAGGCTCGAAACGCTGGAGCATCCTGGTGCGCAACGCAACCGCGAGTTCCTTGCGATGGGTGGCGCGCACCGGAGCGTCGCCGAACCGGATTGTGCAGTGCACCCGCTTGAGTCCGAAGAGCGCCAGCGCATGCGGCACGAAGCCGACCCCCTGCCACCAGCAGACCCGGTCGCGGGCTGACGGGCTTCCGGGAGGCGTTCGATACGACAGGGTCATCCAGTAGACGGGCGCGTTGCGCTCGGCGGCGGCAGCCAGGAGCGCCGGCTTCAGCGGGCGAATGGTCGATCCGTCGCTGGTGGTTGCTTCCGGGAAGACCAGGACGCGGTCGCCGCGCTGCAGGGCCGCCTCCATGTCGTGCCTGACGCGGATCACGTCGCGCTTCCTGGCCCTGTCGACGAAAACGGTTCCGCCCAGCGCCGCCATGGCTCCCCAGAACGGCCAGCGTCGCACATCGGCCCTTGAAACGAAGACCATCGGCGCGACGGAGTTCACGGCCGCGATGTCCAGGTATCCGAGGTGGTTGGAGACGACCAGGGATCCCTCGGGCGGGGGAGTCCCTTCGGCGGCTACCCGGACGCCGGTGGCGAGCATCATGCCCCTCCCCCAGGTGCGCTGGGCACGGCGCCTGGTCCGGGCTCGCAGCCCTGGCCCCGCAGCCCGCATCGCCAGCGTCGGTGCACAGGCCGCGAGCAATGCCGTGGCGACGGCGCTGGTCAGCAGGAACACCACTGCCGTCCGCCAGATCGCCCGGGGCCATTCGCCCGCGCGCAGCCGCAGCCGCCGGGACATTTCAGGCGTGGTGTCGGGCCCTTCGGCTTCGGCAACCGTTTGCAAGCGCGTCGCGGCTCCCTGGTTCGGCGAAACGGATGACTGATACACGGAGAAGCTACAGCCGGTGCCCATGCGCCGCATGTGCCCTGCCAGCGTCGGTGCGCGAAACAAACCGCTTCGGTGGCTCGTACCATCAGGAGCGTGGCCCGACCATGCAAGTGTGGCCCGATGAACCCGCCCAGGAACCCGGAGAGGAACTCATGTCCGACCCCTATTCGGAAGCGACTCGTCACGACCGGCGGGGAATGTCCCCGTTGGCGAAGATCCTGCTGGTTGTGGCGGGGTGCGCCGCGTTGGGGATGACGGCGCTTGTCGTCGTGGGCCTGCTGTTCGTGCGCAACGCGTCGGACAGGGCCGTCGATTTCCGCGAGAATCCGGCGGAGGCCTTTGCGGAGATGGCCGAGCGGTTCGCCGAGGACGTTACGGTCGTGGAGACCGACGAGGGCGCGGAGCGGGTGTTGATTCGCTTCGGCGACGAGGGCGAGTTGGTCACCGTGGACCTCGAACAGGCACTGGACAGGGTCCGGGAAGGCGTTCGGTTCGAAGGTGAAGCGAGCGAATCCGGCGGTCGGATCCGGATCCGGACCGCGGACGGCGAGACCAGGATCGAACTCCGGGGAGACGGGGACGGTGGTTTTCTGCGCATAGACTCGCCCGACGGCGAGTTTCGGTTAAGTGCGGGCGACGAGGCGGGCGGGCTTCCCGGTTGGGTGCCGGTGTATCCGGGTGCGAGGGTGCGGAACGTGCTCTTTGCCAACGAGTCGGAGTCGGGGCGGGCGGGGGCCTTGGTGTTGAGCACCGACGCGGCCGCCACCGACGTTGTCGAGTGGTACGAGGACCGGCTGGACGGGGCGGGTTACAGCACGTCGGTGGTGGTCGTGGGGCCCGACCGTGGACGCCTGGAGGTAACTTCGGGCGGCGACGGCGACGAGGGGCGCAAACTCTCGGTGGTGGCCGGTCGGGACGATGACGGGAGCGGGCTGATCTTCCTCCTCTACGGCGAGGGGGAGTAGATCCGGCCGGAGCAGGTCCTCCGAGGGCTTGCGTTGCCGGGGGCCTCGGGCGCTCCGGCCTAGCGGGTCCGGAGGAGCAGCGCGCCGTTGGCCGCTCGCGCGCCGTAGCGGGCCAGCGCTTCGAGGGGCGACATGATCTCCAGGCTCGCCAGATCCGCCGGCGTGATGTTCGCGAGGACTTCGGCCGGATCGGGCACGGGAACCTCGTCCACAACGACCGCCATCATGGCGCAGGCGCCCGCGCGAGCCGCGATATCGTCCTCGTTGGCGAACCCCAGCTGGTCCCTTGCACCGGCCAGCCGGCTGCTCGTCTTGGGCAGGACCGAGCGATTGCGCCCCAGCTCGACACACAGGCCGGTTTCGGGCGCTCCGGTGGAGAGGGCCATGCGGCGCGCCCGGAGCCCCGGAATGTTCATCGTGGTCAGGAGCGACACCAGGTCGCTGCGGGGACCCCGCGACTCGATCTCGGCGCGTGTCAGCCGCCCGACCAGTGTGCCGCGGGAGCGCTCCCCCGGCAGGAGGCCGCGCAGGCGGCCCGCATCGGGCGTATTGCGCGTCGACCGGACCGTGAGCGAGTCGAGCGTGATCGGCGTCGGGGGAAGCAGAATGTCGACGGTGACGTCGTCCGTACCCACGTCAAGTGGAGGGGAGATCGCCTGCTGGTACCCGATCCGCGCTACGCCCAGCATGTAGGAGCCGCTGCCAGGCGTGTCGATCGCGAAGCTGCCGCCGGGATCGGTGAACACGCTGGCCACGCGCTCGCCGGTCTCGTTGACCAGGACGACGAGCGCATTCTCGACGGGAAGGGCCGAGGCGGGATCGGTCACGGTGCCACGTACCGTCTGGGCGACGCCCTCCTGCCACGTCGGCAGAGAGCCTGCCAGAACCGCCAGCACGGACGCGACCGCCTTGAAATGCATGCTGTGCCCTCTGTCTTTCCTTCACCAAAGTACTATCCTGGGTCGTGTGCGTTCCTGCCGCAACGACGACCCGGCAACGACGACCCCGGCCTGGAGGAGGCGTTCCGATGCCACGCCAACCCAATGTAGCAGTCTTCCTCGCGTTCACCTGTCTGCTCACGGCCGGCGCTTGCGGCCCCGAGGCTGGAGAGAGTGCCGGCGAAACCGCGGACGGGGCCCTCGACTTCCCCGCCATCGCCGCCGCGATGCTGGAGCGCGCCGACCTGCAACCCGGTGAACGAGTGCTGTTGCTGGGGCAGGCCGGGACCCGCTGGGATCCGATTCTCCCCCTTCTGAGCGAGGGAATCCGGGAGGCGGGGGCCGCGTACCTGGGTGCGGTGGACATCTTCGGTGCACCGTTGCCGGGAGCGGAACCCGCCGAGTTTGCGACGGGGCTCGGACTTGATCCGCAGCGGTGGGGGGGCGCGCTTGCCGGGGTGGATCTCGCGGTGAAGCTCCCAGGCGCCACGCCTTCGCCCGAGGTCGACTACGACGTGTATCGCGCCCTCCAGGATGTCCTGCGGGGAGACCGCGGCCGCACCGTGCACTTTCACTGGGCCGGCGCAACCTCGTTCGGGATGGTCGAGCTGCCCGTGGACGAGAACGTCGACATGGTGTACCAGACGGCGCTGCTGGAGACCGAATACGAGGCGCTGGCTGCGACGCTGACCGCCTTCGAGACCGCGCTGCGTGCGGGCGTGGCGAGGGTGACCACCCCGGCCGGCACCGATATCAGCTTCGAGGTGGCCGACCGGCCGGTGACGCGCCAGGACGGGGACGCCTCGGCGGCGCGCATGACGGAGGCGCGCAACCTGATCGACCGCGAAGTCGAATTGCCGGCCGGGGCCGCGCGCGTGTCACCCGTGCTGGAGACGGTGGAGGGGAGGATCGCCTTTCCGCCTGCGCAGTGGGGTGGAAGTGCGGTCGAAGGGCTGGTCCTGAGCTTCGTGGAGGGCCGTGTCGTCGACGTGGAGGCGGAAAGCGGCCGGGAAGGGGTGATCGCGGAGATGGACGCCGCCGGCGATGCAGGACGCACATTTCGCGAGCTGGCGGTGGGATTCAATCCCCTTATCGCGATTCCGGACGGGGAGGAGTGGATCCCCTACTACGGTTACGGTGCCGGCGTGGTGAGGCTCTCGCTGGGCGACAATACCGAACTCGGTGGGGCGGTGGGCGGAGGATACGTGCGCTGGAACTTCTTCACCGACGCCACCGTGATGGTCGGCGGGGAGGTCTGGGTCCGGGACGGAGTGCTGGTCGCGCGCTGACGGGACGCTTGCGGGGGGTTCACGTTGCAGTGCCGCGCCGCTCCTCCGCGAAGAGACGGTCGATCTCCGCCGAATCGTATGCGGGCGTCCACTTCGCAACCGCCCAGTACGTGAGGAACGAGAGTCCCACGCCAGGGAAGACCTGGTGGATGCCCCCGGTGCCCGGCAAGCGGTTCCACAGGAGGAGCACCGCTAGCCCGACGATGAACGACGCCACCGTTGCGGTGCCATTGCCCCTTCGCCAATAGAGTCCCATGAGAAGCGCCGGTCCGAAACAGGCGCCGTAGACCGCTCCCGAGAACGCGGTAAGCGCGACCACGCCATCGGGAGGGTTGAGCGCGATGATGGCGGTGATGAGGGCAAAGAGGGCCACGTAGCACCGGGTCGCGATCAGGGTGCCGCGTTCCGAGAAGGAACCATACGCCACACCCACCAGATCCCGCTGCACGGTCGACGCAAGGACCAGCAGCACGCTGTCCAGCGACGACATCGCCGCCGCGACCATGGCGAGCAGCAGAAAGGCGCTCGTGCCGGCGGCAAAGACATCCGGCGCGGCGAGCAGGTGGGGCACGACCAGGTCGGTATCCGCCAAACCGCCGGGAATGATGTTGCGCGCGTAGAGCCCGACCGGGATCAGAAGCGAATACACGAGGATGAACGCGGCCGTGGACACCCACACGCCCTTCCGGATCGCGGCCCTGCTCTCGAGCGCGTAGAAGCGCGACAGTTGCCGCGGCTCCACGGCGAACTTGACGGTTCCCGCGAACACGACCCCCAGCGCAAGCGGGACGGACACGCCGCCCCCCCAGCGCAGCAGGGGTTCCGTGGACGGGTCGTTCGCCAGCGCCCCCACGGAGTCGAGTCCGCCCGCGGCCGCGACCGCTCCGCGAAACAGGAGGATGCCCGCCACGATCATCACCACGCCCTGCACGGCATCGGTCTTCACCACCGAGATGAAGCCGCCCACGACCGTGTAGATCATCACGATGAAGAAGACGATGATGATCGCCGTCCGGTACGGAATCTCGAGGAAGACCTCGAGCAGGTTCCCGATCCCCTTGAACACCGCCGTCATGTAGAAGAACGACGCGAAGATGACGATCACGGCCGCGAGCACGCGTGCCCACGTGCTGCCGAAGCGGAAGCCGATGAAATCGGGGATCGTCAGCGAGCCGAGGGATTCTGTGAACGTTCTCAGCCGGGGCGCGACCGCAACCCACGCGAACAGCGAGAACCCGACCACGGCCGGCACCAGCAGGAACCACGTGACCCCCCAGTCATACGCCTGCCCCGAGAATCCCACGAACGAGTTCGTGCTGGAGTAGGTCGCAAAGAACGAGAGGCCGATCGCGATGGGTCCCATGGAGCGTCCCCCGACGAAATAGTCGGTGACGCCGCTCGTCTTGCGGTTCCCGTGCCAGGCGTGGTAGGCGAGCAGGACCGTGTACACGAGCAGGAGCGTGTGGACGATCCAGTATGTGCGCAGGTTGTCCAGGATGGCCTGAATCAAGCGGGCTCCTCGTTTGGATGGGGGTCCGGCGTGAACATGCGTGAGACGGCGTCCTTGCGCACCTTTCCCATCGCGTTGCGGGGCAGATCTCCGACCGGAAGGAAGTCGTGCGGCACCTTGTAGGGAGCAAGCCGCTCCTTGCCCCACGAGCGCAGCGCCGGCCCGTCCACGGAGTCGAAGCCCTCCTCGGCAACCCACGCCGCGCAGATCCGCTCGCCCCATTCGGGGTCCGGCACGCCAACCACGGCGAGGTCGCGGATCGCCTCGTGCGTCCGGTAGAGTTCCTCCACCTCGAGCGCCGACACCTTGTAGCCGCCGGTCTTGACGATGTCCACGCTGCGCCGTCCGAGGATCCGGTGGTAGCCGCCGTCGCCCACCCGTCCTTCGTCACCGGTGCGGAACCAGCCGTCGCGGAAGGAGGCGTCGGTCTCCCGGGGGCGCCGCCAGTACTCGCGGAAGACCTGGGGGCCGCGCACGACGATCTCACCCTGGCCTCCCGCAGCGACCGGCCGGCACGTGTCGTCGACGATCCGGACCTCGACCCCGGGCAGCGGATGTCCCACGTAACCCGCACGGCGTTCGCCCTCCAGGGGATTGGACAACGCCATGCCGATCTCCGTCATGCCGTACCGCTCGAGCAGCGTGTGGCCGGTGATTTCACGCCAGCGGCGAAAGGTGGCTGTGGGAAGCGCGGCCGACCCCGACACCATGAGGCGGAGCCGTCGGGCCCCTTGCGCCCACCGTTGCCGTGTAGGGCGCGGAGCGTCCTCCCATGCGCGGATCAGGCGGGCGTAGACGGTGGGGACCGACATGAACAGCGTGACGCTGCCGGACGCGAAGCGCTCCCAGGTGGCGGCCGGCGCCCCCGTGCCGAACTCGCAGGCGGCGCCGGACCAGAGGGCGCAGGCCAGGGCGTTGACGAGGCCGTGGATGTGGTGGAGGGGAAGGGTGTGGAGGATGCGGTCGCTGGCGCGCCATGCCCACGCGGTGGTCAGCGCGGTGATCTGAGCCGCGACGTTGTGGTGGGTGGTGACGACCCCCTTGGGGCGGCCCGTGGT
>CAZRQE010000034.1:0-11026 GCA_964602175.1 uncultured Gemmatimonadaceae bacterium
GCGCTGGCGGCGGGGCTGACCGACGCGGAGGCGGACGCCGAAGCGACGCCGAGCGGGACGCGGGCGGAGCGGTACCAGGTGACGGTGCACACGGAGATGGCCACGCTGGAGAAGGACGGCGAGGGGGGCCGGTCGGAACTCGACGGGGTGCGGGTGAGCGCCGAGACGTCGCGGCGCATGGCGTGCGATGCGTCGCTGGTCTCGATGCTGCACCGGAAGGGTCAGGTCGTCAGCGTGGGGCGGAAGACGCGGACGATCCCGCCGCACCTCCGCCGGGCGCTCGAGGAGCGGGACCGGGGCTGCCGGTACCCGGGCTGCGGGGGCCGGTTCACCGAGGCGCATCATGTCCGGCACTGGGCCGACGGCGGGGAGACGAGCCTGGCCAACACGGTGCTGCTCTGCCGGCGGCATCACCGGCTCGTGCACGAGGGCCGGGTCCGGATGGCGCTCGACCGGCGCGGCCAGGCGGTGTTCTTCGCCCGCGGCGGCGGGATGATCGCGAGCGCGCCCCCGCCGCCGGAGCCGACGCTGCCGCTGCCGGCTGCGCCGCCGCTCGGGCCCGGGGAGATGTACAACGGGGCCGCGCGGACGGTGGACGCGGCGATCCCGTGGGAGATCGAGGCCGCGGTCAGGGACGCGGTCGATGCGGCGGGCGGGGCGGACCGATGAGCCGGCGGCGAGGACCCGGACAGCCTGGGACGCAACGATCCGGGCAGGCATAGACGCAAGGACAACCCGCCGCCGTCCGCCCAGGCCGCCTGGCCGCCCCAGCGCTGGTGCTGGCCATGCCACGTTTCCGCGGCAAATCCCGGGACACCGGCATGTCGGGATGGGACGGGCGGAGAGGCGTCGGGGGTCCGTAAGGATCAGGTCCGAACCGAATCCGGGTCGGCACCTGCAGCCGGACATCCGCGCACCGCCCGGTACTCCACCCCCTTCAACCCCTCGAAGTCGGCGTCCTGGGTCCAAAGTGTGGCGTCCTCGGCGCGCGCGGTCGCCAGGATCATGCTGTCCGCCATCGGCAACCCGGTTGCCGCGCTCAGTTCGGCGGCGGCAACGGCCAGGTTCGCGTCGAGATCCACGACTTGCCCATGCTGCATCTGCGCGACGGCGTAGAGCGCCGCGGCAAGATCCCGCTGGAGCCGGATGCGTTTGAAGACCTCGAAGAGGGTGATGCTCGGTACGATCAGCCGATCGGTGTCCGCGATGGCATCGGCAAACTCGCCGGCGTTGGGTCCGTCACCGAAGTACTCCAGCCACGCGGACGAATCGATCACGTTCATACGCGGTCTCTTTCGCGCGGAACGTTGGTGTCGATGCCCCGCACGAACCCGCGGGCGGCCTCGATCGGCTCCAGGGGGATCAGTTCCACTCGCCCCTTGAACGGAAGCGCCTGCATTCTCTGGCCCGGCGTCAGCTCGAGTTGCTCGCGGACGTCCTTGGGAATCACGACCTGGTAGCGGGCCGAGATGGTCACGACGGTCATGGTGAGCCTCCGGTGATGGATGTTGCAAGACAATATCGTCTTCAAACGAAATAGCGCAAGACGATTATGACTTTGATCGACTACTCGCAAGACGCAGACTGGACGACGACACGCCGACCACGCCCCGTGCGAGGGGCCGACGGATCGCGAAATGCCCCCACGTTGGCAACCACGGCCCGACCGTTACACCTTTGGGCATGACTCACGCCCCAACTCCGGACCGGGGGCGCCTCTCCCGGTTGATGCCGATCGTGCCGAGCGTGCCGATCGTATTGTTCGCCCTGCTCTGCCAGGGCGTGGGCGCGACACCGGTTGCCGCCCAGGAAGCCGATGGCCTCGCCGCCGTCCGTGCGGGCCGGTACGACGAAGCCGTGCGCGCACTCCGCCCGCAGGCGCTCGACGGCAGCGGCCCTGCGCTGACCGGCTGGGTGACCGCGCTCCGCGAGACCGGCGACTACGAGGGCGCCGTTCGGGCCGCCGATCAAGGCGTGGAACGGGATGTCGCCGGCGCACACGCGCTCCTCGGCGCGGCACTGCTGGACCTCGGCCGGATCCCGGCGGCTCGCACCGCGCTCGAGAACGGCGCCGGCGACCCCGGCGAGTCCGGGGCACTCGCGCGCGTCGAACTCGGCATCCTCGAGTACGACTACGGCGACCGCGACCGGGCGCGCGCCATCTTCGACGGTTTCATCGACTACTACAACGGCGCCGTCAGCCTCACGGCCGCCGAACTCACGGCGGTCGGGCGCGCGCTCGTCCACCTTTCGCGCTGGAACTACGAGTACGCCCACGACGCCCTGCGCGCCCTGGACGAAGCCATCGCGACCGGTCCGCTCGACCACGCGGCGCAACTCACCGTCGGTGAACTCTTCCTGGAGCGCTACGACGCGCGACAGGCCGCCGAGGCCTTCCAGGAGGTGCTGGCGCAACACCCCGCACACGCGGGCGCTCTTCTCGGACTGGCCCGAGTGGCAAGGCTGGAAGGCGGCGGCAGCCCGGGGGCCGCGCTGGAGGCTGCCCTGGAAACCAACCCTGATCTGGCGGAGGCGCGCATTCTGCTGGCCCGCATCCGTCTGCTGGGCGGGAGCCGGGACCAGGCGCTGGAGCAGGTCGACCGGGTGCTCGACGTGAACCCGGCGCACCTGGAGGCCCTGGGTACGAAGGCTGCTATCCTCCACCTGGCGCGGGACGACGCGGGATTCGACTCCATGATGGCCCGCATCCGCGCACTGACCGACGCTCCCACCGCGCCGCTCGTCGTCCTCTCCGAACTCTCTTCGGACCACCGCAAGTATGAGGATGCGCTGGACTTCGCCCGCCAGGCAACCGACACGGACCCCACCAGCTGGACCGGGTGGGGGCTCGTGGGACTCAACCAGGTCCGCCTGGGTCGGGTCGACGAGGGACGGACCAACCTCGAGCGGGCGTTCGCCGGCGATCCCTTCAACCTCTGGTTCAAGAACACACTCGACCTCCTGGACACCTTTGGAGAGTATCGGATCGTCGAGACGGCGCACTTCAGCCTCGTACTGCATGAGTCCGAGGCCGATCTGCTCGCGCCGTACATGGAAGCGGTGGCGGAACGCGCGTACGCCGAGATGTCGCAGCGCTACGGCTACGCCCCCGAAGAGCCGATCCGGGTCGAGGTTTACCCGCGCCACGCCGACTTCTCGGTGCGCACGGTCGGACTGGTCGGGATCGGTGCGCTCGGCGTGAGCTTCGGGCCCGCGCTGGCCATCGACTCGCCGGCAGCGCGAACGCGCGGGGACTTCAACTGGGCCTCGACGCTGTGGCACGAGATCGCCCACTCCTTCCACATCGCCGTGTCCGACAGCGAAGTGCCCCGCTGGTTCTCGGAGGGACTGGCGGTTCACGAGCAGCGCAAGGCCGACAACGGCTGGGGCCACCAGGCTGGCGTCAGCTTCGTCCGTTCACTGGCGGCGGCCGATTTGCGCCCGGTCAGCGAACTGGACCGGGGGTTCTCGAGCCCGCGCCACCCCGGCGAGGTGGGCGACAGCTACTACCAGTCGTCGCTGGTGTTCGAGTTGATCGAGGAGCGCCATGGCTTCCCGGCGATCGTCGAAATGCTGCGGGCATACCGGGACGGAGCATCCAACGAGGAGGCGTTCGAACGCGCGCTGGGCGTGCGCCTGGAGGACTTCGACGCCGACTTCGAGGACTTCCTTCGGGAGCGTTTCGCGGCAGCGATCGGCTCGGTGGGTGGCGATGACGGCGATACAGGCCAGATGATTGCGCCGGCCAACCCGCTCGCGATCCCCGACATTGCGACGCTCGAGGCCGCGGTGGCGCGGGATCCCCGCCGGTTCGTGCCCCGCATGACCCTCGCGCAGGTCCTCTTCCGGGAAGGTCGAGGCGCCGATGCGGCCGAGCACTTCGAGGCCGCGCTCGAGCTGTTTCCCCAGTACGGCGGCGCTGACGGCGCGCACTGGTTCCTCGGGCGCATCCGCGAGGAGCAGGGCGACACGGACGCCGCGATAGCGCATTACAGGGCCATCATCGCGCTGAACGAGAGCCACTACGACGCGCGGCTCGCGCTCGGGGGACTGCTCGCGTGGGGTGCGGGTGACGCGGGCAGCGAGGGGGACGCAGACAGCGCGGGCGGCACGGGCAATGCCGAAGACGTCACAGCCGCCGTCGAGGTCCTTCGTGAGCTGGCGCATATTCACCCATACGAGATCGACGCCCACGAGCGCCTGGCCGAACTGATGGAGACGATCGGCGACCTCGAGGGAGCGGTCGCCGAACGCCGGGCCGTCGTCGCGCTGGATCCGGTCGACCTGGCGGCGGCGCACTTCCGGCTGGCCCTCGTGCTGCACCGCCGCGGCGACGCCTCCGAAGCCCGCAGCGCCGTGCTCGCGGCGCTCGAGATCGCGCCCAACTACGAGGAGGCGCTCGATCTGCTGCTGGAGCTGCGCCGCGGGAGGCCCGGGCGATGAGCCGGAAGGGACGCGCGATGAGCCGCAGGGGCCGCGCGATGGGCGCGACAATGGCGGCCGCGACCGGTCTCCTGACCATTTCCCTCGCCGCCGCAGCCATTCGGCCGCCGCAGGGCGCCACGATAGCAGCCGCGCCCGGACCAACGCTCTCCTCCTCCCCCCAGGATTTCCTCAATGTCCCCTACGACGGCAGCTACACGTTCGTGCGGGTGCGCTTCAACAGCTTTCGCGGGCGGGGGTTCGGGCGCGGATTCGGGCGCGGCGGCGGACCGGGATGGGCCCACGACTATCCGTACGCCGACGACAACTTCATCAAGATTCTGGACGAGGTGACCTTGCTGGGCCCGAATACCGAGGGCACCAACGTGATCGACGCCGAGGATCCCGAACTTCACCGCTACCCGATTGCGTATGTCTCCGAGCCGGGAGAGTGGTCGCCGTCACAGGCCGAGGTCGACAACCTGACCGCCTACCTGCGGAAGGGAGGCTTCCTGATCCTCGACGACTTCCGCGGCATCCGCGAGTGGCAGAACGTCGAGGCGATCTTCCGCGTGATGCTGCCCGACCACCGCTTCCGGCCGCTGGTGCTGGAAGAGCCGATCTTCAACGCGTTCTTCCAGATCGAGACGCTGGACCTGCCGCCGCCCACCTTTCAGCAATACCGTCCGCAGTTTCTCGGGCTGCACGAGGGCGACGATCCGAACGGCCGCCTCATGGTCATTGCCAACTTCAACAACGACATCGGGGACTACTGGGAGTACTCGGACATGGGGTATTACCCGATCGATCTTTCTAACGAAGCCTACAAGTTCGGTGTCAACTATGTGATCTACGCGATGAACCGGTAGCCGCCTGTCCGCCCAACACCCCACCGATTACGTTTGTCCCCACAACCGATCCCACTCATACCATCGGCAGCCCGTGAACGAAACCCTGCAAGCCGCAACCGAACCCCAGGCCGACGTGGCCCTCGCCCGCCGCATCCAGGAAGGACGCAAGAAGATCCTATCCGAGGTCCGCAAGGTCATCATCGGACAGGACGAGGCGGTCGACCAGGTCCTGCTGACCCTCTTCGTAGGGGGAAACAGCCTGATCGTGGGCGTGCCCGGACTGGCCAAAACGCTGTTGATACACACGATCGCGCAGGTGCTGGACCTGAACTTTTCGCGTATCCAGTTCACGCCGGACCTGATGCCGTCCGATATCACCGGGACCGACATCATCCAGCAACGCGAGGACGGTAGCCGGGGGCTCGAGTTCGCGCCGGGACCGATCTTCGCGAACGTCGTGCTGGCCGACGAGATCAACCGCACGCCGCCGAAGACGCAGGCCGCGCTCCTGGAGGCCATGCAGGAACACCGCGTCACCGTACAGGCCAACACCTACGAGCTGGATCCTCCGTTCTACGTCTTCGCCACGCAGAACCCCATCGAGCTCGAGGGCACCTACCCGCTGCCCGAGGCGCAGCTGGACCGGTTCATGTTCCATATCCGCATGGACCACCTGGAAGAGGACGAGGAGATGGAGGTGGTGCGGGAGACCACCGACGAGTTCGAGCCGGAGCTGGGCGCGGTGGTGTCCAAGGCGGACATGATCGCCTTCCAGGACCTGGTGCGGCGAGTGCCGGTGGCCGAACCCGTCATGCGGTATGCGGTCAGCCTGGTGCGGGCGAGCCGGCCGAACCCGAACGGGAGTCATGACTTCGTCAAGAAGTGGGTGTCGTATGGAGCCAGCGTGCGCGCGGCCCAGTACCTGATCCTGGGTGGGAAGGCGCGCGCGCTCACCCAGGGCCGCCTCACGGTCAGCTTCGACGACATCCGGGCGCTGGCATTGCCGGTGATGCGCCACCGCATCCTGACCAACTTCCACGCCGAATCCGAGGGACGCACCACCGAGGAACTGGTCGCGATGCTCCTCGACGCGGTTCCGGTTCCGCAGTCCGGAATGTAGGGAGCGCCGGTTCGCCGTGACCGCCTCGCCCGCGTCCAGGGCCTCCTTTCTGGACCCCACGGTCCTGGCGAGGATCGACAACCTGGAGCTGCTCGCGCGGACCGTCGTGGACGGGTTTCTGCAGGGGATCCACCGCTCCCCGTACCTGGGCGTGAGCATGGATTTCGCCGAGCACCGGCCGTACATGCCGGGCGACGACATCCGCAGGATCGACTGGCGGCTCTACGCGCGCACCGACCGGTTCTACATCAAGCAGTTCGAGGCGGAGACGAACGCCGACGTGGGGTTTCTGCTCGACGTCTCGGCCTCGATGGGGTACGGCTCGGGCGAGACGAGCAAGCTGGACTACGGACGCTTCCTGACCGCAAGCCTGGCGTACTTCTCGGCGGGACAGAAGGACCGCGTGGGACTGTATGCGTTCGACGACGACGTGGTGGAGCACGTCCGGCCCTCGGCGGCACACCTGGACAAGGTCCTCTACGCCGTGGCGCGGGTGAAGGCGGAGCACGAGGGCGGCTGGGACAAGCCGCTCGCACGGGTCGCGAACACCTTTCGGCGGCGCGGCATTCTGGTCGTGGTGTCGGATTTCTACGCCGATCCCGATGAGATCTCGTCGGCGCTGGGGTTCTTCCAGGCCCAGGGACACGATGTGGTGGCGTTCCACGTACTCGATCCGGCGGAGATCGACTTTCCGTTCGCGCAGGCGTCCAACTTCCAGGACCTCGAGACGCGCGAAGTCCTCCAGGTCGTGCCCGAGAAGTACGTCGAGGCCTATCGCGGCCACGTGCGCACGCATATCGACGAACTTGGCAAGGGTTTCGGGCGACACGGGGTGGACTACGTCCTGCTCAACTCCGGGAAGCCGCTGGACGAGGCGCTCTACGCGTACCTCACGTTCCGGCAGAAGTCGACCAGAGTCCGCTAGCCGCCCGTGGGATTCCTGACGCCCCTCTTTCTGGTCGCGCTGGCCGGACTGGCGATTCCGGTCCTGATCCACCTCACCCGCCAGGAACGCGGCAAGCCGATCCGGTTCCCGTCGCTCATGTTCCTGGAACGGATTCCGTTCGAGGAGACCGCGCGGCGGCGCATTCGCCACTGGCTCCTCCTCATGATCCGGCTGGCCGCCCTCGTCCTGCTCGTCGCCGCGTTCGCGCGCCCCTTCGTGCGGGGAGGGAGCCTCGCGTCCATCGGCGGTCCGGGACCGGAAGAGGTGGTGATCCTGCTCGATGTCTCGTACTCGATGGAGTTGGGCGACAACTGGGACGACGCGCTTGCGCACGCGAGGTCCGCCGCCGGGTCGCTCAGACCCCAGGACCGGTCGTCGCTCATCGCCTTCGCCGAAACCCCGGTGCTGCTGCACCGCTCCGAGAGCGACCCGGCACGTCTCCTCGCCACACTGGACACGCTACGGCCCGGCTCGCTCGCCACGCGCATCGCGCCCGCCGTGAAGCTGGCGGCGACGACCCTCGCGGCTTCCACCCTGTCGCGTCACCGCGTGGTCGTGATCAGCGACTTCCAGCGCACGGGATGGCAGGCCGACCCGGACGCCACGTTCCCGGGTGCGGTGACCGTCGAGCCGGTCGTGGTGGGCGACGCCGACGCCGCGAATCTGGCGCTCACCGACCTGGCGTTGCGGCGCCGGTCCGAGGGCGGCCGCGAGCGGGTCGCCGTCGAGGCACGGCTCGTCAACTCGGGGGCCGACGAGGTCACGGCCGACGTATCGCTGTCCATCGACGAAAGCGAGTTCGCCACGACCACCGCTGTCGTGCCCGGCGGCGGTGCCGCCCCGATTCGTTTCGATCCGTTCACGCTGACCGACGGCTTCACCCGGGGAGAGGTGCGCCTCGCCGAGCCGGCGGACGTCGGGCTCCCGGCCGACAACACGCTGAGCTTCGTGGCCTCGCCCGGCGGCGACCTTGCGGTGCTCGTCGTCGACCCCCTGGGCACGGGGGAGTCGAACCTGTACCTGCGCGGCGCGCTGGGCATTGCGGAGGGCGCGGGCTTCACGACGACGGTGCTGGCCGGCAGCCCGAGCGCCGAACAACTCGGCGCCGCGGACGTGGTGATCCTCAACGGGGGCCCCTTCCCCGGCGGCGACGCGGGCAACCGTCTGCGCGCCTTCGTGGAGGACGGCGGAGGGCTGCTGATGGTCCTTGGCGAGCGCAGCACCGTACCCGCCGTTCACGCCGACTTCCTCCCGGCCGCCGTCGGCGCAGTGTCGGACGCCGCGGGGGAGCGCCGCCTCGGCTTCGTGGACTATGATCATGCCGTTTTCGAGGCGTTCCGGGGACCCCGGTCCGGGGACTTCTCCCAGGCCTCGTTCTACCGGACCCGCGCCCTGGCCGTCAACGATGGTCAGGTGCTTGCACGCTTTGCCGACGGCGCGGCCGCGCTGGTGGAGGGCCGTCGCGGACGAGGCCGCGTGCTTGTGTGGTCGACGGGCCTGGACCGCTTCTGGAACAACCTGCCGTTGCAGCCCGTCTACCTTCCGTTCGTGCACAGGATCGCGCGGTATCTGGGCGGGCGTGGCGAGGCGCCGCCCTGGTATCCGGCCGGTTCGACCGTGAACCTGGCCACGCTGGCCGAGGCGGCCGGATCGGTGGAGATTCCGGCGGGGGCGGCGGCGATGGAACCAGGTGGCGGGGCCGTGGCAGTGGACCCCCGGACCTGGCTTCTGCGGCTGGAAAGGCGCGGGATCTGGGAGATCCGCCCACCCGGCCAACGTCCCGACCGCCCGCTGGCGCTCGCGGCGAATGTCGACGTCAACGAATCGGATCTTGCGAAAGTCGACCTTGAGGAGTTCCAGTCGGCGGTGGGTGGCGGCGCCGCTTCCGAGTTGGCGACGGGAGACGCGGAAGCCATCTTGGAGGTACCCGAGGAAGACTACGAGAAGCGGCAGTCGTTCTGGCGCTACTTGCTTGCCGCGGCATTCCTGCTGATGGTCTCAGAGACGGTGTTGGCCAACCGGCTGTCGCGGGACAGGATCAAAAAAGCGGGGGGAGGCGTCCGAGACCGACGCCGGGGAGTGGTGAAGACGGGGTCGTAAGCGATTCCGTCGCAGACCGAAGGGGGAGAACATGTCCATAGCGGACAACTGGCGCTCCAGAGATCAGATCCTGCGGGTGGTGCGGCGGGTGCGGCGGCGCTGGCGCCTCAAGCTCCTGCTGCGGGGCCTCGCCCTGACCGTCGCCGGCGTGCTCGTTACGTTCCTGGTTTCGGCTTCCAGCCTCGAATTCCTGCGCTTCCAGCCGGAGGCAGTGACCGCGTTCCGAATCGTTCTGTGGCTGGTCCTGGGCTTCTTCCTCGTCCGCTGGGTCTTCTGGCCCATCGTGCGTCGCATCTCCGACGAAAGGGTGGCTCTGTACCTGGAAGAGAACGAGCCCTCCCTGCAGGCCCGTGTCCTGGCGGCCGTGGAGTCGGCCGGCAGGGCCGATGAACTCGAGCGGTCGCCCCTGCTTCAGGAAGTCGTCAAGCGTGCCGTGCGCGAATGCCGGCGCATCGACTACGGCGGCCGCATCGAGCAGCAATCCATTCGCCGCTCGGCGGGAGCGCTCGGCGGCCTCACACTGGCGTCGGTGGCGGTTCTTCTCCTCGGCCCCGGGTTTCTGCGCCACGGCATGTCCGCGCTGTTCCTGCCGAACCGCTCGGCGGAGTCCGTCAACCCGTACAGCGTGGCGGTGACGCCCGGCGACACGACCATCTCCCGCAACTCCGACCTCCTCGTCTCGGCGATCCTGCACGGCTTCGCCTCGGACGATGTCGTGCTGTACACCCGCGAGACGGGCACCGGCGGCTTCGTGGACACGCCCATGATCGAGGACGGCGCGGGCGCGTTCGAGGGGCTCCTGCTGAACGTCGCCGAAGAGACCACGTACTACGTCGAGGCGAACGGCATTCGGTCCGGGACTTTCACCCTGGGCGTAGCCGACCTCCCTGCGGTGGACCGGTTGGAGATGGTGTACCACTTCCCGCGCTACACGGGTCTGGCGCCCCGCCGTTTCGAATACGGAGGAGACGTGGCGGCCCTCGCGGGGACCCGGGTCGAGATCGAGGTTACGCCCACGATCCCCTCGCCCGGCGCCCTGATCGTCATGGACGCGGGCGATACGATCACCATGGAAGCCGGACCGGAGGGGACCTTCGGCGGCTCATTCACGGTGCGTGGCGAAGGATTCTACGGCATTCGGCTGCAGACGCATGAAGGCGCATGGGTGACGGGCGCGCCGGACTACCGGATCGACGTGCTTTCGGACCAGGGGCCGTCGATCTCGTTCAGCAAGCCGGGGCGAGACACCGATGTCAGCGCCATCGAGGAAGTCTTCATCGAGGCACGCGCCGACGACGATCTGGGCGTCGCGGACGTCCTGCTGGTGTACAGCGTGAACGGCGGACCCTCCGACACCGTGCGCCTGCACGCCTCCGGAGGAGCGCCCGTCACCGAACTGACGGCGAGCCACACGCTCTTCATGGAGGACTTCGAACTGGAAACGGGCGACCTCGTGGCCTACCACGGGATCGCGCGCGACAATGCCCCTTCGCCGCGCGAAGCCCTGACCGACATCTACTTCCTGAAGGTGCGCCCGTTCCGCCGTGACTTCCGCGAAGCCGAAGGAGGTGGCGGTGGCGGCGGCGG
>CAZRQE010000035.1:0-8295 GCA_964602175.1 uncultured Gemmatimonadaceae bacterium
GCCCCACGCAAGCCGCCCGCCCGCCCGACATCCCGTCCCACGTCGTCGCGTTCCTGCTCACCTCCGGCTCTTCCGGCGCTCCCAGGGCGATCGGCTTCGGCCAGGACGCCCTCGCCGCGTCGGCCGCGGCCGTCACCCGCCGGCTCGCGCTGACCCCGGACGACCGCTGGGGCCTTTGCCTGTCGCTCGGCCACGTCGGCGGCCTGTCGCTTGTGGTGCGGGCGGTGATGAACGGTTCCTCCGTGCGGCTCTGGCCGTCGTTCGACGAGGCCGCGGTCGCCCGCGCCGTGCTCGCCGGGCAAGTGACCCACCTGGCCGTCGTCCCGGTCATGCTTCGCAGGCTTCTGACGCGTCTGACCGAGGTCCCCGACACCCTGCGCTGCGTCCTCGTCGGAGGCGCGGCGTCGTCACCTGCCCTCCTCGACAAGGCCTGGCGCGCCGGTCTCCCCGTCGCCCCCACCTGGGGCATGACCGAGACCGCATCGCAGGTCGCCACCGCGCCGCCGGAACTGGCGCGCCGGTTTCCCGGCACCGTGGGCCGGCCGCTGGCCGGTGTCGAGGTCGAGGCCGGTCCCGGGAACGTGCTCGCGGTCCGGGGTCCGACGCTGGCCTCCGTAGCGATCGCCGGACCCGGCCACCCGGCCGAACCACTGTGCGCGGACGCGGACGGCTGGTTCGTCACCAGCGACATCGGCCGGATCGACGACGACGGGCTCGTCTGGATCGAGGGCCGCAAGGACGCGATTATTGTGAGCGGGGGGCTGAACGTGAGTCCCCGCGAGGTCGAGCACGTCATCGGATCCCTCCCCGGGGTGGCCCGGGCGGTGGTGTTCGGCGTGCCAAGCGAGGAATGGGGCGAGGTGGTGGCTGCGGCGGTCGAGCCCGATCGGCCCCCGGGAGTGTCCGCCCACGACATCGAACGACACTGCCGTGCCCACCTCGCCCGCGGCCGCCGGCCAAGGCGGATCGTCGTCGTGGACGAGTTGCCACGAACCAGAACGGGAAAGGTGATGCGGACGCAGGTGGCCGAGCGATACGGCTCGGAAATGACGGAGACCCCAGCCACGGACCGAGACACATGATCGACGAATTCCGCCGCCGCGGCCTCCTCGCCGACGCCACCGAGCACGCCGCCGCCGCGCTCAGCGCGGGACAGGTCACCGGCTACATCGGCTTCGACCCCACCGCATCGTCCCTGCACGTCGGGTCCCTCGTCCCGATCATGGGGCTCGTCCACCTGCAGCGGGCCGGCCACTGTCCGATCGCGCTCGTGGGCGGGGGCACCGGCCTCATCGGCGACCCCTCCGGCAAGGCCCAGGAACGCCTCCTCCTCGACCGCGTCCGGGCCGAGGAGAACGCAGAGGGGATCCGCAGGCAGCTCGCCGCCTTCCTGGACTTCGAGTCCAGCACCAACCCCGCCCGCATGGCGAACAACCTCGACTGGCTGGACAGACTCGGATTCGTCGATTTCCTGCGCGACATCGGCAAGCACTTCTCCGTCAACGCCATGCTGCGCAAGGAGTCCGTCCGGCGGCGCCTCGAGGACGAGGAGTCCGGCATCTCGTTCACCGAATTCTCCTACCAGCTGCTTCAGTCCTACGACTACTGGGAGCTCAATCGCCGCTACGGCTGCACGCTGCAGATGGGCGGATCGGACCAGTGGGGCAACATCACCGCGGGCATCGACCTCGTGCGCAGGCTCGGCGGGCCCCGCTGCCACGGCATCGTCTTCCCCCTGCTCACCGCTTCCGGGGGCGAGAAGTTCGGCAAGACGGAGGAGGGGACCGTCTGGCTCGACCCCGAACGCACGTCGCCCTACCGCTTCTACCAGTTCTGGCTGAACACCGAAGACGCCGACGTGATTCGCTACGTGCGCCTCTTCACCCTGCTCGGCGAATCCGACGTCGCCGCGCTCGAACACGCCGTGGCCGAGCACCCGCACCGCCGGGACGCGCAGCGCCGGCTGGCCGCCGAGGTGACCCGCACCGTGCATGGATCCGACGGGCTGGAACGCGCGGAGAGGGCGTCGCGGGTGCTGTTCGGGGGCAGCCTGGAGGGCCTGGGGGCGGCGGACATCGGGGAGATCTTCGCGGATGTGCCGTCGACCGGGCTGGCAAGGTCCGCGCTGACCGGAGACGGCATCGAACTGGCCGTGCTGATGGCCGATTCAGCCATGGCGCCGTCCCGCAGCGAAGCGCGGCGCCTCATCAAGGGCGGGGGCGTCTACCTGAACGGCACCCGCGCAACCGACACCGCCGTCCGCGTGGGGCCCGATGACCCGCTCCACGACCGCTTCCTGGTCGTCCGCGTCGGCAAGAAGCGCTATTTCCTGGTGGAGCTGGGCTAGCCCCGCCCCTCTCGGTTCGAGTTTCGGGCAGCGCCGTGGTATATTCGGGCCAACCACACCTACGAATGGCAGCCTGAATGAAAACAAGCCCTGAGCAACATGTCCAAGGCCGCGGCGGTCGCGCCGTGTTCGCGCAACTCTCGCTGTGCGCTTGCATGATGGCCGCGCTGTTCCCCGCGGCCCCCCTCCTGGCGCAGAACTCCGAGTCCGGCGCCGGCAACGGCGGAGCGGGCGGCACCCTGCCCACCACCGCCACGGCCGTCGAGGTCGCCGAATCCCCCACCGTGGACGGCCGGCTCGACGAGGCCGTGTGGCAGCAGGCGGGAGCCATGACCGGCTTCACCCAGCGTGTGCCCTTCGACGGCCAGGCCGCCAGCGAGCGCACCGAGGTCCGCGTGATCTTCGACGAGCAGGCGCTCTACGTCGGCGTCTGGGCCTTCGACAGCCAGGCGGACGCCATCACGTACGGCGAGCGCATCCGCGACTACGAAGTGAACCAGAGCGACGCCGTCGTCTTCGTGCTCGACACCTACAACGACGACCAGAACGGCTTCGTCTTCGGGACCACGCCGACGGGCATCGAATACGACGGCCAGGTCGCGAACGAGGGGCGCGGCGGAGGCCGCTTCCAGGGGGGCGGATTCAACTCCCGGCAGCGGTTCCAGTCCGGATCCGGCGGCGGCTTCAACAAGAACTGGGACGGCAGCTGGACGGTCGCCACGACCACCGACGGCAACGGCTGGTACGCCGAGTTCCGCATCCCCTTCAACACGCTGCGCTACGGGACTGACAACGAGACCTGGGGCTTCAACGTCATCCGCCGCATCCGGCGGGTCAACGAGGAGTCGTTCTGGACCCCGGTCCCGCGCGAATTCAACCTGTACCGCCTGAATTACGCGGGCGATCTGGAGGGTCTCAGGCCGCCGCTCCGACGCCTGGCCACGGTCACCCCGTACATGCTGGGCTCCACCGGGCGCGACTACACCTCCGCCACCAGCTTCTCGCGGGACGGCAACCTCGGCGGCGAGGTGAAGTTCCAGGTCACGCAGGGCCTCACGCTCGACGTGACGTACAACACCGACTTCGCCCAGGTCGAGGTCGACGACCAGCAGCTCAACCTGACCCGCTTCTCGCTGAACTTCCCCGAAAAGCGGCCCTTCTTCCTCGAAAACGCGGGGTTCTTCAACGTCGGCGGAGGCGGCGCCGACCTGTTCTTCAGCCGCCGCATAGGGATCGCCAGCGGGCAGCCCGTGCCGATCCGGGGCGGGGCACGGCTTTCGGGACGCGCCGCGGGGCTGAACGTCGGGCTCCTGCACATCCAGACCGACGCGGCGACCGGCCTCGACGACGCGCACGGCTTCTCCGTGGCCCGGGTTGCCAGGGAACTGCCGAACCGCTCGCGTATCGGCGGGCTGTTCGTCAACAAGAGCGGGCCCGACGGCGACTTCAACCGCACCTACGCGGCCGATGTCTCGGTGGGAATCGGCGAGGCGCTGACCCTCAGCAGCTTCGTGTCGCAGACCGACGATCCGGAGGCCCGGACCGATCCGTACGCAATGGATTTCTCCGGCAACTGGAGCAGCCGCAGCTTCACGATGACAGCGCAGGTCCGCGAGATCGGCGAGGGCTTCAACCCCGAGGTCGGATTCCTGCCGCGGCGGGGATACCGCTACTACCAGTCGCACACCATGTACAAGCTCCGGCCCTCGTGGCTGCGGGAGATCCGGCCGCACGTCTCCTGGTTCACCTACCGGAGCCGCAAGGCCGGCATCGAGCACGGTTTCCAGGAATCCGCGCGCCTGCACATCGATTCGCACTGGGAGTGGCCCTCGGGCGCGCAGATCCATACGGGAGCGAACCTCAACACCGAGGGCATCTACGCCCCGTTCGAGATCCTCGGCACGGGGGTGGTCGTGCCGGAGGGGACCTATCGCGGCTGGGAATCCCAGCTCGTGTTCAACAGCAACCCGGCGGCCAGGTTTTCGGCGACGTCACGGATCAACTTCGGGAGCTTCCTCACCGGTTCGCGGTGGGGTGGCAACGGGTCGCTCACCTTCAGGCCCAACGCTTCGTTCAGCACCTCGGCGCGCATCAACTACTTCGACGTGAATCTCCCGCAGGGCCAGTTCGAGACCGTCCTGCTCGGCATGAACTTCGGCTACTTCTTCACCCCGCGGATCTACCTGCAGTCGCTCGTCCAGTACAGCAACCAGATCGACAGCTGGTCCGCCAACCTCCGCTTCGGCTGGCTCAACACCGCCGGAACCGGGCTGTTCATCGTCTACAACGACGTACAGGGCTTCGACTATCCGGACGGGCTCAACCCCGACGGAGGACGGTTCGTGGAGAGCGGCACGCTGGCGCGCTCGTTCATCGTGAAGTTCACGCGGCAGTTCAATTTGCTGGGCGGGTAGCTTCGGGGGCGCGCATTCGTCGTGAAGGCTGTACGGTGGCGGTGGTGGTCCGGCGTGCTCGCTATCCTGCTCCTCACACCCATGCCCGCTGCGCTCTCCGCGCAGGAGGCCCAGGTGCCAGGCGGCGATCCCGCGCGGCAGGGCGCGATCAGCGGCCGCGTCTGGTCCGAGGACGGCGTTCCCGTGTCCGGTGCGGTGGCCAGCCTGTTCCCGGCGGCGGATTCCACCCGGGTTCGCTTCGCGCAGACCGACGACCTCGGCTTTTTCACGTTCGCCGGCCTGCAGCCGGGGCCCCACGTGCTGTCGATCGTGCGCATCGGCTTTGCCGACCACAGGCAGGACGTCGAGGCGGGGACCGCGGATGCGGCCGAGATCGAGATCGTCATGCGGACCGACGCGCTGCAGCTCGAGGGCGTGGTGGTCGAGGCCCAGCGCAGCCGCACCCGCGCGCGCTTCGAAGAGACCGCCGGGATCACGGTCCAGGACATCGGGCGCGCCGAACTCAAGGCGATTCCCGGGATTGCGGAGAGCGATCCGCTGAGGGCCGTCGAGGTGCTGCCGGGCGTGACCACGGTGTCCGACTTTTCGGCCGCGTTCAACGTGAGGGGAGGGTCGGCGGACCAGAATCTGATCCTGCTGGATGACATTCCGATCTACAATCCCTTCCACCTTGGCAACCTGTTCTCGGTCTTCAATGCCGACATGGTCGCCAGGGCGGAACTCCGTGCCGGCGGCTTTCCCGCGGAGTACGGCGGACGCGTTTCGTCGGTGCTGACGGTGGAAACCGACGCGGGCGACGGAGAGACGAGCGTGGACGCGGGCGTGAGCCTGCTGGCGTCGCGGGTTGCGGTCGACGGCGCGCTCCCCGGCGTCGCCGAAGAGGCGCTGGGGTTCGCGAGCACGCGGTGGCGCCTGTCGGGCCGCCGGTCCTACTTCGATGTCCTGCTGAAGCCGTGGGCCGACTTCCCCTACCACCTGTCCGATTTTCAGGGCGTCTTCGAGGGCTGGACGAAGGGCGGCAACCGCATCCGCATCACCGGCTACAGCGGGCGCGACATCATCGACCTGTCGGAAATCGACGACTTCTCGCTCCCGATCGCCTGGGCGTGGGGCAACGACGCGATCGGCGGGTCGTGGGTCAACCCCATGCGCGGCGGTGGATCGATGTCCGTGCGCGCTGCGTTCTCCCGCTTCTTCTCCGACTTCGCCTTCACCGACTTCGAGGCCGAGTTCGACACCCGGATCCAGCGCGCAACCCTCCAGGCCGACCTGGAACGTCGCCCCGCGCCCGGCCTGCGCTGGAAGTCCGGTCTGGCCGCCAACGACCGCGACTACGAGAACGCCGCGCGGGCAGGCGGCACCACGTTCTTCGGGGGCGCGGGCAGCGGAATCGAACTGACGGCCTACAGCCAGATCTACTGGGAACCCGGGCCGCGGTGGCTGTTCGAAGGTGGGCTGAGGGCGGACCACTGGCGTCCCTCCAACGAGGAAGACCCGGACGCCGGCGGTGCGGGGCCACCGGTCAGCACGACGGTTTCTCCCCGTTTGGCCGCCAAGTGGTTCTTTCGCGACCGCGGCTCCGCCGTGCGCTTCTCGGCCGGGCGCTACTCGCAGTTCCTGCACTCGCTGCGCGACGAGGAGTTTCCCTTCGGGCTCGACATCTGGGTGCTGGCCGGGGCGGAGGCGCCGCACGTCATCTCCGACCAGGCGCAGCTCGGCGTGGAGAGTTTCTTCGGCGACGAC
This sequence comes from uncultured Gemmatimonadaceae bacterium, assembly GCA_964602175.1. Taxonomy (GTDB): domain Bacteria; phylum Gemmatimonadota; class Gemmatimonadetes; order Longimicrobiales; family Gaopeijiaceae; genus Bin94. The sequence continues at coordinate 6,505 of CAZRQE010000035.1, forward strand.
GACGAGTGGTTCGCTTCGCTCGAGGGCTACTACCGCACCTTTGACGGGGTGATCACACAGAACGCCGCCGAAGATCCCAACGACCCCCTCGACGACCTGGTCTCCGGCCGCGGCCGCGCCTACGGTGCGGATCTGTACGTGCGCCGCGATCTGGGACGCACGACCGGCTGGATCTCGATCTCGTTTCTCAAGACCGACCGCACCTTCCCCGACACGCGGTACGGCACCGACCCCCCGCCCGACATCACCTATCCGCCCGTCTTCGACCGGCGCCTCGATGTGGATCTGGTGCTGCGCCGCACTCTGGACTGGTGGGGACTCGAGGCCGGACTCAGAGCCAACTTCGGCACGGGGCTGCCGTATACCAGACCTCTGGGCGCCTACGAGGTCTACAACCCGCGGCCGCTCGACGGGGTGCTGGACCCGGAGTGGGAGAGCGCCGTCGTCCTCGGCCCGCGCAACGCCGAGCGCTATCCGGCCCGGCATCGGCTGGACGCGTCGCTGCGGAAGACCATCGTGCGCGGCTGGGGTACGCTTACGCCCTACCTCAGCGTGATCAACGTGTACAACCACAAGAACGTCCTGTTCTACTTCTTCGAGTTCGACCGCAGCGAGCCCCGTCGCAGCGGCATCTCGATGATCCCGATCCTCCCCACGATTGGACTGGAGGCGTCGTTCTGATGGCCCGCCCGCCTTCTCTGATGGCGCGCCCGTCTGCCTCCCGGGTTGCCGTGTTGCTTGCCGGGGCCTCCGTGCTCGGCTGCGAGCTCACGGAAGTCGTGATCACCGCGGCCGAAGACGTCATCATCGCCGAGACCTTCGTGGTCCTCGATCTGGAGGAAGCCGGGGAAGAGCCCACGCTCGACGCCTACGCCTACCTGCACCGGACGTTCGACTACTCCCGGGACTCCCGCGTGGGCGGCGCGTCGGTGCGCGTGACGGGCGCCTCGGGGACGGACGTGCTCCTTGTGGAACAGGACAGCGCGACAGCGTGCATCGACTGGGGCCTTGTGAACGTGACGGCGGAGGGAGACACCGTCGTGGTCGAACCCATACACGCCGGCACCTGCTACCGGGCCCGGGTCGCTCCCTCGCCCTTTGCGCCCGGCGAGCTGCTGGAGCTGGAGGTCGTGGCCGCGGATGGGCGGGTTCTTACGTCGTCGAGTCGCGTGCCGGGCCCCCTCGCGTTCGAGGGCGTGACCCGGGAGGACGGGGTCTGCCGCCTGCTACCGGACACCAACCTGAACCTGAAGTGGACGCCGGTGGCGGATGCCTGGGCCTATCTGGCGAACGCACGGATCAACGGACTCGCCGACGCCCTGAGCGCGCGCGACATCGAGTCGCCGGACTCGCTCGACCTCCTGGGACTTGCTATCGGACGCGAAGACACCGAGATCGTGTTCCCCCGGGACTTCACGCTCTTCAGCATCTTCGCCGAGGACGAAGACGAAGACGCGATCCGCGAGCTGCAGGGGGGAATGCCGGAAGGAACCCGCGCCTCGGTCTCGATCGTGGCCACGGACCGCAACTGGACCAACTGGGTGCGTGGGGGGAACTTCAACCCTTCCGGCGAGATCCGCATTCCGTCGGTGTTCGGCGATGGCACCGGCGCCTTCGCCACGGCTACGCAGCGGCGGCTGGCCGTCGTGGCCGAGGTGGGGGCCGAGGGGCATCCGCCGCTGCGTAGGGGCGGCGCAAGGTTTATGGCGCCAGAGTGTATAGACAGGCTGATAATGCGTACCCCTTACGGGGACCCGGAGGGGCACTGCAGTTACGACAGGGCAATGCGCC
>CAZRQE010000036.1:0-10542 GCA_964602175.1 uncultured Gemmatimonadaceae bacterium
GTGTTGTCCAGGTAGACCTCGCCGCCGGAATCGAGCTGCTTCTCCGGGTCGTCCGTGGTGAGGTCGGGGCTGATCACGTCCCACGAGTGGCCGTAGTCGTTGCTGCGGAAGACGACGTTGCCGCCCCAGTACACCGTGCCCGGGTCGTGCGGCGAGATGACGATCGGCGCGTCCCAGTTGAAGCGGTACCTCGCCTGGAACATGCCCTGCCCCTGCGAGCCGATCATGAGCGGCCACGGCTCGATCGACCGCATCTGCCCGGAGTTGATGTCCGTAATCCGGAAGTAGCCTCCCTGGGCGTTCGAGTAGATCAGGTTCGGCTGACCCGGCACCGGCACGGTGTAGAAGCCGTCGCCGCCGGACACCGTGTAGAAGTAGCCGGGCAGGATGCCGCGGCGGTCGTTGAGCCGGCTCGGACCGCACCAGTTGCCGTTGTCCTGCAGCCCGCCGCACACGTAGTAGGGATCGCGGTCGTCGACGAAGATGTGGTAGTACTGCGCGAGGCTGAAGTTGCGGAAGATGTGGAAGTTGGCGCCCCCGTCGTACGACACCTGCATGCCGCCGTCCGAGCCCGACAGCACGCGCTCGCCATCAGCCGGGTCGATCCAGTACGCCTGGTGGTCTCCGTGCACGTCGTTGGCGATGCGCTCGAAGGTGCGGCCCCCGTCGGTCGATTTCGCCAGCGCGCCCGAGAGTGTGTACAGCGTCTCGTGGTCGGACGGGTCGACGTAGACGTCGGAGTAGTAGAAGGGTCGGAAGTTGATCAGGTTCTTGTTGTCGTTGACCATCGTCCACGTCTCGCCGTAGTCGTCGGACATGAAGAGGGTACCGGCGGTCGGGTACTCGGTGATCAGGTAGACGATGTTCGGACGCGACTGCGCCACGCTGACGCCGATGCGGGCCATGGGCTCGTCCGGGGTCGTCGTGATCTTCTTCCAGGAGATGCCGCCGTCGCGCGAGACGTAGAGCGCCGTCTCCTTGCCCCCGTCGTCGAAGCGCCACGGCTTGCGGCGGAACGTCCACATGCCCGCGTAGACGTTGCGCGGGTTCGTCAGATCGATGTCCATGTCCGAGCAGCCCGTGTCTTCGTCGATGAAGAGCACGTGTTCCCAGGACTGTCCGCCGTCGGTGGTGCGGAAGACGCCGCGCTCCTGGTTGGGTCCCCATTCGTGGCCCATGGCGCAGACCAGGGCCACATCGGGGTCGCGCGGATCGACGACGATGCGCTTGATGCGCTCGCTGTCATCGAGGCCGAGGTGGGTCCAGGTGGCGCCGGCGTCGGTCGAGCGGTACACCCCGTCGCCGTACGACACCGAGTTGCGCGGGTCCGCCTCGCCGGCACCTAGCCAGAGGACGTTGTGGTCCGAGGGGGCAAGCGTCAGGGCGCCGACCGAGTAGGTGTTCTCGTCGTCCCACTGGTGCTCGAACGTCACGCCGCCGTTGGTGGTCTTCCAGACGCCCCCGTTGGCCGCCCCGACCCAGAAGGTCCGCGGGTCGCCCGGCACTCCGATGATGGCGGACACGCGTCCCCCCATGTTCACTGGACCGATGTGCCGCCATTCGATGTCGCCGAGGGCGGCCGAGATGGTTTCGGCGTCCTGGGCGTGGGCCGGTGGGGCGGCGAGCGGGGCGAGGGCGAGGGGCACGATGAGCGCGAGGGCGAGCGGGCATGCGCTGCGGGACGACTTCATCTTCATGTCGGGTTCTCCCGGGGGTGGCTTTCTGTGACAACAGGTAGGCAGGTGCGTGGCCCACCACTAATACAAGGGACCTCGTCGCGGCAAAAGATCGGTTTGCCTGGACACTGGGTCGATTGCCAGGCCATGGGTCGGTGTGTAATCTTTACACACTTACCGAGACACATGGAGGGGACCACATGGCTCGACGCGTCAACATCATGATGGACGATGACTCCTGGCGCATCATCGGGAGGCTGCCGCGCGGTACTCGCAGCCGCGCCGTCAACGCTGCCATCCGGGAGTGGGCGGGTGTCTCCATGAGGAGGGAAGCCTCTGCCCGGATGGACGCACTGCGTGCGCGACTGCCGGCGGTCGAGACGTGTGAGATCGTCCGATGGATTCGGGAGGAGCGGGAACGGCGGCCGTGATCTTGACGCCCGACACATCGGTTCTTCTCAAGTGGGTTCTGCCGGGCGACGACGAGCAGGACACGGACGCGGCGCTCGCGCTGCGTGACGAGGCGGTGGCCGGGAAGCTCGAGTTGGTCGTTCCCCAGCTCTGGATCTACGAGGTGGGAAACACGCTGGCGAGACGGTTTCCCGATGACGCGGACGAACTGCTCGCATCGCTGGTCGACTTCGGCCTGACCGAGGCCCGGCTGGACACCGACTGGAGAATGCGCGCCGTGTCTCTGTCCGTGGAGTACCGCGTCGCGTTTTACGACGCGGCGTACCATGCCGTCGCGCTGGGCCTCGATGGCGTGTTCGTCACCGCGGACGAGCGATACGTGCGCCGCGCGTCGGGCGCCGGAGGCATCTCGACCTTGCGGGGTTGGCAAACGGACCCGGGCTAGCGCCCACCTCCGGGCTCCTCCTCCACGAACCCCCGGTACCCCAGCACCCCGGCCAGACCCTGGAACTGGTAGGCCCTCTGAAACACGAAACCGGACAAATCATGTGCTCTCAACAGACCGTTGACCAAAGTCCTTGGTCCACCTAGGGTTCAGCCCGCTGGTCGGGAGGATCCGCCTCTCGCCACGACTACTCGACTCCCGCAGTGAGGAGAATCAATGTCGCGTTTCAACCGTGTTTCCCTGACCCGCTCCCTGGTAGTCGCGATAGCCGTAGTCTTCGCTCCCCTCCTCGTGGCCCAGACCACAACGCCGTGTTTCGACGAGTGCCATGCAGCCGCAATGGACCGTTACAACGAAGGCATGCCGCACTTCATGAACGACGCGATTTTCAAGCTGTGTCTCGACCTTTGCTAGCACTGCACCCTGGCGGCAAGCATCCGCTTTCGACAGTGGCGGCCGTCTCAGTGGCGGTCGCCGCAGCTGCCTGTGACTCGGGGACGGTCACCACTCCAGCCGTCCCCATCGCTTCTATCGCCTCCGTGTCCGCACCGTTTAGCGTTGACACGCGCATCGTGCTGGTTGATGAAGACCTCGTATGTGTGAACAACTCCTTCGAGATGCGAGTCCGGTGTGTTGACCAGCGCGGCGACTTGGTCGGAATATTCGGTCGCAGGGGAGAGGGCCCAGGGGAGTTCGAACTGCCACCGAGTCTTGTGCGCGGACCCGATGGCACGGTCGGCGCCATCTCCATCAACCGGCTTGCCATCTTCACCCCCGGTGGGGATCTGGTTGATGAAATAACCTTACCCGTAGCCTTTCCCCTGCCGGCCGCAAAATCGTTTGATACGACTCTTCTGGCCAACTACTACCTGGGCGGGGCCAATATGACCTTGGTAGAGATCGATCTCTCATCCGCCACCGTGCTGTGGGAACGCCAGGACATCGCCCACATCGCCGCGACCGAGTGCGGCAGCGTTGCACTGGGAGTCGCTTCTCCCTCTGGAGGCTGGACGTTCCCCGCGTGCCAGCGTGAACTCGCATTCCTCGACGATCGTGACGCACCCACCGCTAACGCCATCCAGTCGCCGACCTATGCCGAAGAGTTTCCCAGCGAACGCGACATCGCGGAGATGCAAGCCCAGACCCAACCGTTTGCCTTCCAAGCGGACTTGGACGTGTACAGGGAGACCCCGAAGCGCAATCACCTCAGGGTCGGGTCCCTTGCTTACGACGATGAAGGCCGTCTTTGGGTCGCAACGGAACGAGACCGCGCCCGGTTCTCCTATTTCGACCTCTATGTCGGCACCGAGCACGTCGGCTCGGTGCGGATCAAGGATCGCCTTCTGGGCTACGACGTCTATGGTTCCACCCTGGCTGCCCTGGTCGAGCGCGACCCCGACACCGACGGAATAGGACGCCGTGCTGTGGATTGGTACGATATTGGGGCTCTGGATTTCGGTGTGGGGCAATAGCTCGAACGCGAACATCTCTTCGCTCAAGTAACTTCCCTCGAAGGTCGCCCGCTGCCTCTCAACGTCTAGCCTGACCCAGCAGAGGGCCTCGGTTCAAGCCTACCGATTCTCGCCACCCCCGGGCTCGTCCTCCACAAATCCCCGGTACCCCAGCGCCCGCTGCCGCGGCCAGACCTCGTCGAGCGTCTCCGCGTCGAACAGGCGCCCATTCATCATCACCTGCTCGACCAACACGGTATTGCGCAGGTCGTCGAGGGGATTGCGCGACAGGATGGCCAGGTCGGCCAGCTTGCCGGGCTCGATCGAGCCGAGCTCCTTCTCGAGGCCGATTCCGTTCGCGCCGAAGATCGTGGCGGACCTGAGCGCGTCGTGGTTCGACATGCCGCCCGAGGCGACCATCCACAGCTCCCAGTGGAAGCCGAGGCCCTGCAGCTGGCCGTGGCTGCCGACTCCCGCGAAGCCGCCGTCGGCGACCACATCGGCCAGGAAGCGGGCGTGGTCCTCGAAGACGTACTCCTCGTCGATCGCCCACGCAACCGAACCCGCCGCGCCGGCACGCCGCCGGGTGCGGGAGTCGAGGGTCTCGCGGGGTGTGAATCGCACCAGGCGCTCGTTGCCGAGAACGTCCTCGGTCGTGAACCAGTAGATCTCGCCCATGGGGCCGCCGAAGGAGACGATCAGCGTGGGCGTGTTGAGGACCCTGGTCTCCGAGAACAGTCGGACGACGTCGTGATAGAGGGGATAGATGGGGACGTTGTGCTCGATGCCGGGGTAGCCGTCCATCGCGTGCGTCAGGTCGGCCTGATAGTCGAGGCCGGCTTCGGTGGTTGGCATGAGTTCGAGCTCGCGCGCCGCCATGACGAGCCACTGCCGCTGCTGACGGTTGCCCGAGAGGTACATCTTGAAGGTCTTGGTGTCGTAGTAGTCCGAGTAGCGCCTGAGCACGTCGCGGGCGTGGTCGAGGTCGCGGATGCCCTCCAGGGCCTGGTAGTTGGCGAAGACCCCCGGGCCGGTGGAGTAGATGCGCGGGCCCAGAATGTCACCTGACCGCACACGGTCGGCGTAGGTGAGGACGTCCGAGACGCCGGTCTGGGGGTCGCGTGTGGTCGTGACGCCGAAGGCGAGGTTCGCGAGGTAGCCCCACGGCTGCGTGGTGTGGACGCCGGCCGGCGGACGGAGGTGGGCGTGGGTGTCGACGAAGCCGGGCGTGATGGTCATGCCGGAGACGTCGCGGACCTCGGCGCCGTCCGGGACGGTGAGGGTGCCGGATGGGCCCACCGCGGCGATGCGGTGCCCGTCGATGAGGATGTCGCCGCGCTCGATGACTTCGTCGCCGCGCATGGTGATGACGCGGGCGCCGGTCAGCAGGAGCGTCCCGGTGGGGAGGTCGCGGGGGACATCGAGGGCGACGCGGACTTCGGTGGGCTCGTAGCGGGGGGCGTCGGCTTCGCCGGACTCAGCTGCCTCCGCAGCTTCAACGCTGTCCGCGAAGGCCTCCGCGTCGGCCAGGTTGTGGCGGAAGTACGCGTTTCCGAGCGCCCAAACCGCCTCCTCGCCGTCGCTGCTCCACGACTGGAACTCGCCGCCGGACTCGGTGATCCGGGTGACCGGGACCGCGGCGCCGGAGGGACTGCGGACCGAGACGGTCGGGGCCTCGGCGCCCACCTGCGGGACGGTCACGATGTGGAGGTCGTTGCCGACCTTGGCCAGCGCCCGCCCCCCGGCGGGTGACATCAGAATCGAGGACGCGTTGGCCGCCGGGCCGCCGCGGTTGGCGGAGAAGCCGGTGACCTTGAGGTGTTCCCTCTCGTCGGTGCCGTCCCAGCGGATCGAGACCAGACCGCGTGGGCCCGCGTGGAGGTAGATGCGGTCGGGTTGGTCGGTCCGGAAGTGCGGTTGGGAACGGCCCAGCGATTCTGCCACGACCGTCGCCGCGCCGGGGGCGCCGCCGTCCGCCCCGTACCAGACGATGTCGGCCTGGCCGCCGCCGCCGGCGCCCTGCAGACGTGCGCGCACCGGCCTCTGCAGCGCCACGATGCGGTCGCCGCCGGGCGACCACGCGGGGGATTGCAGGAATCGCGCCGCGTCCGACACGCGCCGGGCGTCGTCGCCATTTGAGGGGATCTCCCAGAGATGGCCACCGTCCGGCTCACGCCAGCTCACCGCCGCCAGCGACTCGCCGTCGGGCGACCATGCGGGATGGGACAGGGCACCGTCGACCTCCGCGCCGATCCGGCGCGGGACACCCCCACCTGCTTCCATCACATACAGCTGGCCAAGCGCGGTGAAGGCGATCTCGCTGGCGTCCGGCGACAGGGCGACGTCGCGGATCTGGCGCGCGCGGAAGGTCGGGGTGTCCTCGACCGGGTAGTCGAAGTCGAGGCGGGGGCCGGCGTGGATGACCACGTCGGCCGTGAAGGGGATCTCGGTGGGCTCGCTCGCACCCGTCTCGCCCGCAGCCAGCGGCACGCGCCAGAGCCGACCGCCGTAGGAGGCAATCAGTGCCGAACCGTCGGGCGTGAAGGCGTAGCCGGGGAGCAGGTCGAGGGTCGCGCGGCTCTCCATGTCGTCGCGCTGCACGGGGTAGACCAGCCAGCGCTCGTTGCCCGTGGCGAGGTCGCGGGCGCGAAGGCCGGTGGCGTCTTCGTGGCGGGAACCGTAGACCAGCGTGGCGCCGTCGGGGGACACCGCCGGGCGGAACCCCGACCCGTAGCGACCGGTGACTGTGGGGCTGCGACCCGTCTCGCGGTCGTAGCGGACGAGCTGGTACTTGGGGAAGGCTGCGTCGTAGGTCCAGTCGCGGGTGCCCTGGGCGAGGTAGATGTAGCGGCCGGTGGGGTCGAACGCGGCTCCGATGGCCTTGAGCTGCTCGGGCTCGCTGATCAGGGCGATGCCGCTGCCCCCGTCGCGGTGGAACAGCCACGGCTTCGCGGCGCCGCCGAGCGGGCTGAAGGTGCGCGATGCGACCAGGTACTGTCCGTCCGGCGACCACTCGGGCGAGGTGTAGAGGTTGTCGTTGCCGCGGGTGATCTGGGTCGTGTCGGAGCCGTCGGTGCGCAGGATCCAGAGGTTGTGGCCACCGCTGCGGTCCGAGACGAAGACGATTTCGGAGCCGTCGGGGCTGAAGCGCGGCTGGCTCTCGAAGGCGGGGCCGGTGAGGAGCGGGGTCGCAGTGCCGCCCTCGACGGGGAGTGTGTAGAGGTCGCCGAGGAGGTCGAAGACGAGGGTGGCGCCGTCCGGGCTGATATCCACCGAGATCCAGGAGCCCTCGCTGGTGGTGAACCGGATCTCGCGGGTGGGCTCGAGAGGGAGGGAGGCGGTGGCGAGGGAGTCGGTCTGTTCGGGGGTGGCGGCGGATTCCTGAGCGTGGGCTGGGGCCGCCGGGAGGGAGGCGATGGTGACAACGGTGAGGACGCGGCTCTTCATTTCGGTTACTCCACGAGGCTGTACCGCCGGCGACGGTTCGGCACGCTAGGCACCGTCTCGAACCCGGCAATCGGTTGTGCGCTGGACGCCCTGATTCTAGCGTACTACCCGAGAGCTTTCGAACCTGTCGCGCCGCGAAGGAGATCCCATGTCCACGTTCGTGCTGGTTCGTCGTGTCCAGGCATCGGACACCGAGGCGTGCGGACCTCGCACAGCACTTCCTGCGGAGCAGGGCGCTTGCCGCTAGCCTGATCGCTCAGGCCCCCGTCGAACAAAGCGATCTGGTCGTCGAGATCGGGCCGGGTCGCGGCATTCTCACTCGAGAACTGGCACGCCGCTGTCGCAAGGTCGTCGCGGTGGAGTTCGACGGAGTGCTCTCCGAGGCGCTTCGCACGAGCTTCCTGACTGACAACCGCGTCACGATCGTCACGGCCGACATCCTGCGTTTTCGGCTGCCCGCTGTCCCCTACAAGGTTCTGGGGAACATTCCGTTCAATCGGACTGCTGCGATCGTGCGGCGCCTCGTCCAGGCCGATGGTCCACCACACGACGCCTATCTCGTGGTCCAGCGTGAGGCGGCCGAGCGATTTGCCGGTGGTCCCTGGTCCCGGGAGACCCGGCCCTCGCTGTTGCTCAAACCCTGGTGGCAAGTCGAAATCGCGCGGCGCTTTCGCCGTACCGACTTCGATCCCCCTCCTTCCGTCGACGCCGTCGCTCTCTGGCTTGCCCGTCGAACGAGACCGCTTGTGGAGCGCTCCCAGGCCGGGGACTACCGGCGCTTCATAAGGACCTGCTTCGGCCGCGACGGCCACTCGATCAGACGATGTCTGCGACCCGAGTTCACGCGAACGCAGATCCACCGGCTGAGTCGGGATCTGAGGTTCGATCCGTCAGGGCCACCTTCAAACCTCATCTTCGACCAATGGCTCGGGCTGTTCAGATTCCGGATGCTGACGCGACCGTAGGCCATCAGAACAACTCCTCCCCCGGCAACCCCGACGCCTGTTCAAGCCAGCTCACCAGCAGATCCTCGTCGGGCTCATCCCCCTCGTGGATGTGGAAGTACCGCACATGCTCGTACTTGGAGGTCACCGGCGGGACCGGGCGCAGCGAGCCGCCGTTGAGGAAGGTCACCTTGATGTACTTCGTGAAGCAGTGGAATGAGAGGAACCAGCCCTGGCCCTCGATCCCGTAAAACGGCGAGTTCCACCTTACCGCCTTGCGGACCCCGGGCACGCTCCGCTCGATGAGCGAGTCCAGGTATCGGCCGACCTCGCGCTTCCAGCCCGGCATCGCCGCAATGTAGGCTTGCACGGGCGCGTCCCCATCACCCTTCGGGATCTGGGGATTCCCGCCCGAGAGGAGTTTCGGCTTCGCCACCGGAAGTCGGCCCGCTCGGCCTCAGCTGGCCACGGCCCTCGGCTTGCCCCGGCCCTCAGCTTGCCGCCGGCATCACCCGGTACTTCTCGAACCACGCCACGATGTTCGCGATCTTGGCCATCAGCTGACTCGGGCGTCGGCTCATGTCGTGCGACGCTCCGGGCAGCCGGATCACCGCGGTGTCGATCCCGCGCATCTTCAGCGCGTGGAACATCTGGTACGACTCGGACAGCGGCGTCCGCAGGTCCTCCTCGCCGGTGATGATCATCGTCGGCGTGGTCACGTTCCCGACCAGCGACAGGGGCGAGAACCGCCAGTAGGGCTCCGGATCCTCCCACGGCAGTCCCTCGTAGCGGCTGTGGTAGTAGCCGTACCAGTTGTCCGCGGTCAGCGTCTTGCTGATCCAGTTGACGACGGGCTTCTGCGACACCGCCGCCCGGAACCGGTCCGTCTTGCCGACGATCCACGCGGTCATGATCCCGCCCGCGCTGCCGCCGGTCACAAACAGGTTGTTCTCGTCGACGTACCCCTGCTCGATCACCGCATCCACGCCCGAAATCAGGTCGTCGTAGTCCTGGCCGGGATAGTTGTGGTAGAGCAGGTCGCCGAACTCTTCGCCGTAACTTGTGCTCCCCCTCGGGTTGGCATAGAGCACGACGTAGCCTGCGGAAGCCAGAAGCTGCATCTCGGCGGAGAACCTGTCGCCGTAGTTCGACACCGGTCCGCCGTGGATCTCCAGGATCAGGGGATAGCGGCGATTCGCGTCGAAGTCGGGCGGCCTGACGATCCAGCCCTGGACCGGGCGACCGTCGTAGGACGACTCCCACCAGATCTCCTCGACCTCGCCAAGGGTCCTGTTCGCGAGCAGGTCGCTGTTGAGGTCGGTGATGGTGCGGGCGCCGGCGCCGTCGCGGCTGCCGACCGCGAGCTCGCCGGGCATGTCCGGGCGGGTCTGGTTGAGCGCGAAGGTGCCGTCGTTCGCGACCGAGAACGAGCCGCCGCCGTAGGGGCGACCGTACGAGGTGCCGCCCAGGTCGCCCGCGAGGACCTCGGTGTCGCCGTCGAGCGTGACGAACCCGACCTTCGAGTTGCCCTCGTCGTCGTACTGGAAGTAGATGCCGCTGCCGTCGGCCGCCCACACGGGGCTGGAGACGCTGCGGTCGAGGCCGGCGGTGAGGGTGCGGTGGCCGCTGCCGTCCAGGTTCATGACCTGGAGCCGGCTGACCTGGTAGGTGCGGGTGCGGTCCTCGTAGCCGACGAATGCAACCTGGCGCCCGTCGGGGGAGACGGCGGGGCTGCCGTCGGGGCCCGGGCGGTCGGTGAGCGCGCGGATGTCGCCGGTCTGCACCGACGCGATGTACAGCTCCGAGTTGCGGTAATCGAGGACATCCGGGTTGCGGTTCGCGGAGAAGACGAGGTGGGTCCCGTCGGGATGCCACGCGGCCGCGCTGGAGTGCTGGAAGTCGCCCGACGTGACCTGCGTGGGCGTCCCGCCATCGACCGGGATCACGAAGATGTGGCTGTAACCGAAGTCCAGGTAGCCGACGCCGTCCTGACGGCTCTTGAAGCGGTCTTCCATGATCGGCGGCGCGGCCCACTCGGCGCCCGCGGGCGGCCGCGGCGGCGCGGCCAGACTCGGCGGCGGATACGGCACCAGCATGTTGAACGCGATGTGGCGCCCGTCGGGGGAGACGGCGGGGCTGCCGTCGGGGCCCGGGCGGTCGGTGAGCGC